>JBAYZR010000019.1:0-19044 GCA_041672425.1 Pedobacter sp.
ATACGCAATGTTTGAATTCTTTTTTCCGACAGTAATCTATAACGTAGTCAATAATCCTCAATCCGTGCACCATTTTCAGTTCCCTCCTCCAGTCATTAACATTTACAGCAACGGCTCTTTCATATTGATGATATGCCAATAAAGAGGCAGTAATTTCAATGCGTCATCATGCAGACACTAATGTTATAGCTTCCTATTTCAGCACAAACGCCACCTTAGCCCCACTGAAAAACTTCCCCTTCTGATTGGCAGAGTAGATAGTTACCGCATCTTCGTCACTCACCTGAAGATCCGCTGCGGTTGTTGCACCTGATGCCTTGATTACCAGCGGATTCTTGACTCCACGGGCTTCAAGGGCTGTTTTGGCTTTTTCTACACTGTTGGTGTACTCGCCGCACCCTTGTTCAACAAGCACCTTCTTTTCAACCTTGGCCGGATCGTAAAGCACATCGCCCTTGGAGGCGTAAATCCGGTTAATAAGAGCCGGGCGGAAGTTCTGTTCGGTTGCATCAATGATCAGGCCATCGTAATATTCGTCAAGCTTTGCTATTTTTGCCTTGAATGCCGGCTTGTCGCTTTTCAGCGAATCTTTTGCCTTGGGATCTGCAAACATCTTTTCGTAGAGGGCTGAGGCGAAACCTTTTGGACCATGTAGACCCAGTTTAACAAATGCAATAGCAGTGTCTTTCTCTTTACTGTACTCTTGAAACACAACTTGACTCCCTTTGACGAAACCCGAAACTGCCGAGCGGATTACATCGTACTGTCCCATTCCATCTTTCACCAATGTGTCCCCAACCAGTGCAAACCCTTCAAGATATTCAGCTAAAGCCCGCTGTGCAGTGACTACGGCTGCTCGTCTTGCCATCTGCTCACGCTGGGCAGGTGTACGATGGTCAGGATTGCCGACAGCCTCACCGTAGAAGAGAATCGCTTCTTGAGCGAAAGCTGCCTCGTCGTTCCTTAATCCGTTAGGTCCTCCGGTAACCGTCAGGTTCTTTTCATCGAGCCACTTTTGGGTATTGGTGAATACGTCATCCACCTGAATGGTTTCAGCCTGGGCCAGGGTTGCAAGGGCAAGGGTGAATACGATAGCAACGAGAATTGATTTCATGGGTTCGTTCTCCTTTATGTTTAGTAGATATTGATCTTCTGTTTGAGCATACGAATAGCAAGCAGGGCTTCGGCTCCGTCTACAGGGTCGTTGACGCGGAAGTCGCCGGAAAGTTCACCCTCCATGATGCTGCGGGTGGTCATGTTCATGACGGCGTTAAAGAGCGGCGAGGTTGCCCTGACATCCGGGAATGGTGATTTCTCCTGGCCGAAGTAGGCTGTAGCAAGTTTCTCGTCACTGGTCAGTTTAATCAGCACGTCTTCCATGATGAAAGCCATTTCACCGCGGCTGACCGGCTCGGTTGGCTTGAACAGGTAGGCTCTGGTTGTGTCGTCGTATTTCGGCTCCATGCCACGTACATTCCACTTCATCAGGGTCAGAACCTCTTCCTTGAAGGGGTGACTCATGACATCCGCCGGCGTGAACTCGGCTTTTCGATCTGCCACCTGCGCGGCTGACGGGATACGACCTGCCATCAGTTTCTCGATCTTAAGTTCGTCGATGAGCAGCGCTGCAAGGTCGGCACGGGAGACCTGTTCCTTAACAGCAATCGCCTTCCCTACATCGCCTACGGTTATGCCACCCATGGCGCGGACAATCTTGTCAACCCGCTTCCAGGCTTTGTCGGCCTTTTCATTCCACTTACCTTCGCGCTTGGCAGCCAGCACGGCGGTGAAGGAGTCGCGTGCCTTCTGAAACTCCATCCCTTCCAACCAGGCAACACCCATAAAATAGGGGAGAGCCTCTGTTCCCAGGTAGTAGGTCAGAGCCCGCTCGTCCACTTTCAACTTACTACCATCCTGATAGGCATCGTCCGCATCAGCAAGCCACCCCTTCTGCTTCATCAGGGTGTCAGTCCGAATAACGGCGGTGTAGTAGTCGAAATACTGGTCAGGCCGGTCTGCAAATTTTTTGGCCTTCTTCAGGCTCTCTTGCACTCGTTCCGTTTCTGTAGCCTTGAATCCGGCGTCGAGCTGGGACTTGACCTTTTCAGCGCCTATAATCGCCATCCCCGCATGACCGATGCTGAACTCTTCATCACAGAAGAGCGCTCGCTCAAACTTTTCCTGGGCCACGGCAACCTTGCCATCCTCCAATGCCTTCATACCGGTCAGGTAATGATGTTGAGGGTTGTCTTCGGGTGCAGTGCATCGAGGCTGGACTGTGGAGCATCCTGCCAGCAGTGTGACCCCGGCAAGCATAAGCAGGGTGATGTTCAGCAATCTGTTTCTCATGATAAACCTCCTTGTATGATCAGCAATTGTGTTTGATTTCATCATTGGCTGGTTAGACGGACATCATATAAGATTTCCCCGCGCTATTTTCAGCGCTGGGTAAAAAGAAACCATCCGGTCACCTTTCCTTCGCCGTTGATACTGAAGGCAATGCCTGGCTGGTTGTAAATGTAGTGTTGACCTTGGCGGGACGGGACAACTCTGTCAGGGTTGCCGTACAACTGCCCGAGTGACGCTAGAGGCGAACCGATACGGATACCGTGGCTTGAGATTCCCTGGTATTCAGGGACAGTTGAGACAGTTCCGATGCGGCGACCGGCTGTTTCTACTGTCATGAACTCCCAGTCGGATCCGTTGCGTAAGAAAATGTTGAGTGTCGGCTGTCCGGATTCCGCCGACGTGAGGCTGAAGGCGACTGTGTCTTTTGCAGCGGATAACACATCATTGGGAGTGAACCCGGCAATCTTCTCAGGCGGTCCGGTTAGTTCGGCAGCAGGCATTGTAGGGGCCTTGGATATACGTTTTTCGAGCGTTGCTAGATTGCGTTCGACCAGCTCTGGCGCAACCGGATGTGCAGCTGCAAATTCAGCAGCAGCCCGTTTATTATCTCCGTTCAGGGCCAAGGCGATACCTTTCACCACTAGGGCATGGGCAGCCGTGACTCGCTCTCCGGTCTCCCGTGCAAGCGACAGGGCCAAACCGGCAAGCCGAATCGCCTCTTCTTGATGACCGAGCAGGCTCTGGACAGCGGCGCTGTTGACCTTAGCGGTGGCATAGCGTTTATCCCGGCGACCTGCCAGCTCGAAGGCTTCATGTGCATGGAGGAGCAGTCTGTTGCGATGGGTGGAGTTGTCGTCCACCGGTGCTTGCCGAGGCGTCTGTCGGCCTGTTTGCTCCTGCTGAACCAGCCGGGTCTCGGTATCAAGTTCAAATGGGTACAGGTAGGCCGGTGCGCCCACAGGCAAAAGTCTGACCGCTTCCTGTGCATAAGCGACTCCGGCGTTGCTAAACATCTCCCGGCTCGGAAAGATCTGTGCCAGATGGTAAAAGAGCCGTGCAGCCTCCTCATAGCGAGCAAGTATCAGCAACCGATTTGCCGCCTCGTACACCGGCAGCAGTTTACGTACACTCTCTTTCTGTCGCTGAGCGATAGCGATCCGTTCAGATTTTGAAGGGTAGTTGGGTATCTGGTCGGGTAGTTTATATTCTGCATAAATCCGGTCAAGCACCTTCGGCGCTACGCCCAGAGTGTCATATCCGGCCAGATAGCCATAGAAACCTCCGAAAAAGTCAGCCTCGGTTTCTCGCTTCACCACATCCTCATACGCAGCGACCTTCATCATCTTGCGTCCCATGTCGGTCCAGGCAAAGGCGTTGCCGAAATCCCCTGTCCAGCCGTGGCGCAGATAGACATGGGCCAGTTCATGGGCCAGCAGGAACGCCAATGCATTCTCCCTTTCAGTGCCCAGGTCGGACAGTAGTTCAACCGTCCGCTCTTCAACGGCAATATACCCTTCACTAAGAATCCCGGTACTCGCCTCAAAAGCAAGTGTACTTTCATTGCCGCCCCCCGAAGAGGCCACTGGCTCCCGAGTCTTTACCCCCTTGGGGATCACCATCAGCCGGGGTGGCAGCCGTCCGTCACCAAAGGCAGGTAAAAGCCGCTCATAGACAGCCTGTACCTGTCGGTAGACTGGGTTCTCTTCGGTAAGGGACTTGAGAGCGGCTTCAGAGAGAGAAGGGGTGGAGCAGAGCAGAACCAAGAGAACGCGAATGACGTGAATCTGTCGGATCATCTCAAAATGCCCCCGAGTAGTTTTTTTCGACTTGAATTATAAGTTACTGGCAAGCTCATCCAACAAATGCTTAAAGAGAAACAGATCACTCACCGACTTTTGAGTTGCCAGTTTTTCTAGAGTCTTTCGTGTTTTTGTTGGCACTGAATTGTCCAATTCTGCAAGTAAAACTCCTGGAGGGTTACCGCCGAAATATGGATCCTTTCCCATGCCTGTTGCCACCCTTGCCGCAGCGGCCCAACTGCCGAGACGGAGTATCCCCCTGTCAGCCGCCGCAAGTTTGGCCTCCAGCTGGACAGAGATGTCATCCAGCCCTTTTGGAAGCGAATTGGTCTCCAATTGTCTAAGGAGTTCAGAGAGGAGTAATAGTGCTGCATCCCCACTGATGGACTTTATCAGCGGAGTTAGACGAACTGTGGCCAATTCGGCCCGCTCCTTGTCGCCGGCAGCCAGCCAAAGTTCAAGCTCTAAAAGCTCCTGGCCTGCCTTGAAAACTGTTGACTTACGGCTGGCTCCGGCAAACCCGAATATTTTTGATGATGCACCAACAGCAGATCCAAGATTGTCGGGCGTAGCGCTTTTTGCAAGCATTCGCGCTGCTTGGGCTGTATTGAATGTGGCTACTGGTACTATTGCTCGTTGCAAGGTAGATTCCTCAGCTTTCGCAACTCCTGCCTTCGTAGTAACCGGAGCCTGTGCTGTTTGCAGTATAGGTGCTGAGGCAACTTGCTGAGATTTTCCGGATGGTGTCGGCATGGTAATTTTGATCACCAGAGCCACAGTTACCGCAATTGCCAGTGCGCAGCCGGCAACATACCATTCCGCTCTAGACTTGCGGACCGGGTCTTCTTGGCTCAAGGAATGGACCATAACAAAAATCTCCCGACACCGGTCGCAGACACTCATGTGCCTCAGCAGACGGTCACGCTCGGCACCAGCGAGGGTACCATCCTTCATAGCGGCCAGTTCTTCGATTGGCGGACAGGGTTCGCTATGCGTTAGTTTTGCCAATGCTCCACTAAGTGATTTGCCGAGAGCGGTATCTCGATCAGTGCAAGCAGCTGCATCATTATTTGTAGGGTTCGTTTTCATGATTCCTTTGACGGACAAAACTTCTTATTCCCTCGGGTCAATCAGATCATCCAGAGAAAGCCCCTTCTGAAGCAAGGTTTTCCGGAGGCGAAGTAGTATCCGGCGCAGGCGGTTGTCCACGGACTTTTCATTCTTGCCAAGCATCGCGGCGATCTCGCGGATGGGAAGTGGCTCCTCTTCGTCAGAAGCCGGAAACCGTAGCCTGATCATTAAACGCTCCTCGTCGGCAAGGCTGTACAAGATTTCGGCCAGAGTCTGCTCTCGAATCTGATTCCGCTGGTCATCAATCAACTTATCATCTGCACCTTTTGTTGGATCAGGGACGATGACTTCAACGACATCATCTACCAGAACTTCCTTTCCCTGATAAGGCCAGTCTGTTATGGCGGTTATATTTGATGCTCCACCCCTGCCCATGATAATCTGGAGCATTCCACGCAGATCGTCTTCACTCTCGCTTATATCGTGAGCCAGAACCAGATGACCGTGTGCATCAGTCAGAGAATAACCACGACCATAGACCATTTCATGAAGTTTCTCGCCCACCGGTCCCAGCTCGCGGGCACGCTCACCTGCACGGGAGCGACCCTTGCGTTTACGGACAAAATCAACGACCAGATTGGAAATAACTGTGGTGAGATAGGTGGTAAGTTTGGAAGTACATCGGAACTCTCGCAGAACATTATAGTCGTCAGCCTTGAGATGATCTAGGACTTCATTGAGAAGGATGTCGGCCTCGTTGTCGATATCGACCTCGGAACGGTTGGCTCTTGTGGAATCGGCAGCACGGCGGCATTGCTTTTCGATATAAGGGAGATTTTCGACTATCAGACGTGCGTAATCGTGAGGCTCAGGGGGTAGCGGAGCAATATTGCGACTGAACAGGGTTCTTAGGATGGCAACGGACATGGGTACCGTAGAGGTAGATTTTTATATGGCATATTTCTGACATACTACTGAAATATTATTAATAATCAATGGGAAACTTGGTAATGTCCCAGTGCTGACGCACGACTTTTCAAAGGCAGTTAAACAGATACTTTGCAAGGTGTTCAAATAATACTTTGTCGCAAGAAATCCATACTCAAAAACAGCTACTGACTTGAAATAACAGACTTTAACTCAATATTTCGTGCGTCAGCACTGCATTCATTGACAATCACTGTCCCTTCCCTGTATAGTAAATAAATAAAACTCTTCTCGGATTGCCATGCAGGATCTCAAACATCTAACCAGAAAAAAACGCCTTTCCGGATTCGGTATCTCCAGAATCAACTCCAGTAACAAAAGACGGAAGATTGCAAGCGAAAGCGACTCGCGCAGATTTCGCCTTCCCACCGGCAAACAACGTGAGCAGCTCAAGCATCTTCTTTTGTTTTTGGCAATTGTCCTGGGACTGACCCCGGTTTCTCTGATCGTCTTTAAGAAGGCGCCTCATGCTGCCAAGGTGTTGGCAGAGGTGCTTCGATCTCATCTGGATTCGCCTCTATCGGTGGTAGAAGCTGCCAAGCGTCCCCCCGACAGCAGCTTTCAGACAGCCTGCCAGCTGCTGGATTCCGCCACTGTGGCAGGAGCAGAACTCACCGCACAGACGAGCGCAGGAGAGACCCTCCACTACACCATCCAAGGCGATCTACAAAAGCGCGTTCATGACTTTATGGCCGCTAACCAGGTGCCATATGGTGTTTTTGTGGCCATTGAGCCAGGCACCGGTCGCATACTGGCCATGACAGCCCACTCCTCCGCTGATCCCCAGTGGGCACGGAACGCCTTCTTCGATCTCTATCCCATGGCGTCGCTCTTCAAGATCCTGACCGCATCAGCCGCACTGGAAAGCAGGAAGATCACCCCGGAGACCGTGGTAGAATTCCGCGGGGACTCCTACTCGGAGAACCCCAGCTACTGGGAAACCAGTCCCAAAGGAAAGAACAACCGTATGGACGTGACTTATGCCATGGGCAAGTCCATTAATCCGGTCTACGGGCGGGTGGCCGCCGATATCGCCGGCAAGGCCTCGGTGCTGGAATCGATCCGAAAATTCGGCTTCAACCAAGCCTTGTTGCCGGGTACCCCCGCCAAACAGAGCAGGGCCGAAGAACCCCAGAGTACCCACGAGCTGATGCTGATGGGAGCCGGGCTCGACCATGAAGTCAAGATTTCGCCGCTGCACGCGGCCGTGATGATGGCAGCTATCGCTAATGGTGGCCGGATGATGTCCCCCGGACTGACCGAGAAGATAACCGATACCAAAGGGGCTGAAAAAGCGCCCCATACATCCAGGGCAATTCGACAGATCGTTTCACCGGAAACAGCCTCGTCCCTGACGCGTATGCTTTCCAGCACCGTTACCAGCGGGACATCCCGCAAAGCCTTCCACGACCGGCAGGGTCGTCCGCGCCTGGATCTGGAAATCGCTGCAAAAACCGGATCGATCAACGGAACCGATCCACTGGGACACTATTCATGGTTCGCTGCCTTTGCGCCTGCCAACAATCCATGCATCGCGCTGGTAGCGCTAATAATCAATCAGGATAAATGGAAGATCAAATCTCCGCAGGTAGGCGAACAGGCTCTACAGGAGTTTTTTAATAGATGATTTTGCAGGTATATAGTTTTTTAACAACAGCTTTCCGTTCACCATCTCGCCATATGTGAACTGCTCCATCCAGTCCCCCAGGGAAAGAATGGTAAATGGTGAGCCGTTCAGCTCCTCGCGAAAGGCAAGATGGAAGTGTCCGGTAACCAAACCGCTACATCCCTGTTCCCGTACCGATTGTGCAAAACAGCGGATGATCTGCCGATAATCCCAGCGTGCGATCTTAATCTGGTAACCGGCACGGCTGGCATTCTGAAGACGTTCCTTGATGCGCAAGGCCAGTGATGGTGGGAAATGGGCAATAGCACCAGCAACGAGATGGTTGTGTAATAATCGTCGCAATAGACGATAGCCGTGGTCTGCCAGGTTGATCTGGTCGCCGTGACACAGCAAGAGCTGCTGCCCCTGCACCGTCAGAATAGCGGGTCCAGCGTGGATCTCGGTCTCCAGGCGATCACGGAAGATGGAACCCAGATGAAAGTCATGATTGCCCTCGAAATACACCAGGCGGCAACCGCTACGTGTCAACGCCAGTAGCGCTTCCAACACGGCATCATACTGACGGAAGGGTTGCGACGGGAAGCCCAGCCAGAAATCAAACAGATCCCCCATGATAAAGAGGGTCTCGGTATTGCCCTCCAGCTCACGGAGAAACCGTAGCAACAAACAATAATTAAGGTCGGTCGGAGCCGTCAGGTGAGCATCTGCAAGAAAGATCGTACGCATTGTGGAATTGTGCTGTCACTCCCCGCGGAAGTCAACAGGAGAATAGAGGAATAAATGACCTTTGTGCATGATGTCAAAATTGTTTGGGATGAGTTGCTGGATGCCTTCTCCAGTGGTCAGGGCGACCGGGTGTATTTTCTTGACCGGCAGACCGGCGAGATTTTCTTCGTTCCTTCAGCCTTTGAGGACGAAGAATTTTGGCGCCAGATTGAAACCAACCAGGAGCGATTCCTTGAAATTCCCAGATTTGATAACAGTCTTGAACGCCAGATCATGTCCGGCTTTGTAGGCGCCATTGAGGACATGGAACTCAAACGTTTGCTGGATGGTTCGCTGACCGGCCATAAACCCTACGGCAAGATCAACGACATTCTTTCTTTCTTCCCCGAGGAACAGGAACGACTTTTGGAGATTAAGGACGATTTCCTGGCCAGTCGGGTCAAATTCTGGCTCGAAAAAAACAATCTGCTCGCCATTGAGTCGGTTTCAATGTTCGAGCCAGCCATCTAGCAGTGCCTATAAAATGAGGAGGGGGCTTTGGAACAGAGACACCATGGCGCCACCGGCCAGAGTGATTACGACCGATTGATCGCTGCCATCCTGTTACTCGGGCTGCTGGCAGCAGCCGGTTATGCCCTGCAGCACACCATCTCCTGTTTCCTGCTGTCCTGGATAATAGCCTACCTGCTGGACCCATTGGCGGTTCGAGCCGAGAAACGCGGCATGAAGCGTATCTACGCCCTGAGCCTGCTGTATATCGTCCTCGGTTTTCTAACCATCTTCTTCCTGGCCTTCATGGTGCCAAAGTTCACCATGAGCTGGAACGCCTTCATTCGCGACCTGCCGCAGTACATCCAGAAGATCAAACAGATCACCATGGAGTGGAAGGCACAGCTCCCCGACCGCTATGGGACGGTGGAGATTCAGTGGTTGCTGGACAAGATGTCAGCTAATATAGATTCCTCTGTCGAGATGGCCGGCATGAGGGCATATAGCTTTGGTACGCGGATCTTTTTCAACATCTTCAACATTATCCTCTCCCCGATCCTGGTTTTCTTCATGCTGTACTACAAACAGACGGTCATCGAGACCCTCTCTTCATGGATTCCCGAGGTCAGGCGAGATATTATCCTCGGCATCGGGCGTGAGGTCAACAGCAGTATCGGCGGCTTCCTGCGCGGCCAGGTGTTTGTCTCACTCATCGTTGGTGTATTGGCATCCCTGGCACTCTTTTTCATGAGCATTCCCCACCCGATCTTCTGCGGCATATTCGCAGGCATAGCCTCGATACTGCCCTTCATTGGTGTATTCATCGCCATCCTGCCCGCGCTGTTCTTCGCCTGGTTCAAGTTTCAGACCATGATCTCCCTGGCCCAGACCGCTATCGCCTTTGCCGTGATATATTTTCTGGAGGGGTACATCATCAAGCCGCTGGTCTTCAAGGAATCCATGAACCTCAACCCGCTGCTAACCATTATCATGGTCATGGCGTTGGGTGAACTGCTCGGTTTCTGGGGCATCTTGCTGGCGCTCCCCATAGCAGCGGCCATCAAGATCACTTGGGGACATGCCCTAAAGGGCGATTTCAGAAACTGATCGGAGTTCCACTGCCATGCGTAAGAGTGTATTCAGATCTGAAGAGGATATCGTACGTTGCGTAGAACAACAGGGTTACGCTGCAATCCCACCCGAACCAACTGGAGAGCTGACCTTTTCGGTGCGGGGGCTGCACTGTGCCTCCTGCGTCAACACGCTTGAGACAAAGCTGCTGGAAAACCCGGCCATTACCACCGCCATAGTCAACCTGGCCGCAGAATCCGGCTTTGTGCGGTTCGATCCGCAATGCCTCTCCGCCGCTGATATCTTCGCCATCGTTCATTCAGCCGGTTATACCCCGGTGGAACTGCGCGGGGCTGAGGCGTCCGGCAACGACGAACTCCGTTCCCAACGGTTCTGGTTCATTTTATCCCTGCTGGCCTCGCTCCCGATAATGCTCACCATGGGCATGCACAGCAACCGGGCCGTGATGCAGTTAAACTTTCTCCTGGCCACAGCAGTGCAGTTCTCGGCCGGCCTGATCTTTTACCGGGGCGCCTGGTCGGCGCTAAAAAATCGTAGCGCCAATATGGATGTACTGGTCGCCTTGGGAACCTCGGCTGCCTATTTTTATTCAGTAGCCGCCTACTTTGGTCTACTTGGCACACACAGCGCCGTTTTTTTCGAGACCTCGGCCATGCTGATCGCTTTCATCCGTCTGGGCAAGTATCTGGAGGCCCGCGCACGCGGCAAAGCCGGCGAAGCGCTCAAAAAGCTGCTGCATCTACAGGCCGACAAGGCCCGACTGGTAACGGAGGATGGCGAAAAAGAGGCGCCGGCCTCCATTATCCGTGTTGGTGATGTGGTTCTGGTTAGACCCGGCGAGACCATCCCGGTGGACGGCGAGGTCATTGATGGCAACAGTGCCGTAGACGAATCCATGGTCACCGGCGAATCCATGCCGGTGATCAAGAAAAGCGGCGACCCGGTTACCGGCGCCACCATCAACAAAAGCGGCGTCCTGCGGGTACGGGCCACCCGTATCGGCGAGGCCACCCTGCTGGCCCAGATTGTCCGCATGGTGCGCGAAGCACAGGGGGACAAGGCGCCCATCCAGCGTTTTGCCGACGCGGTCTCCGGTTGGTTTGTCCCAGTCGTCATCATCCTTTCACTGGCTACCTTTCTGATCTGGTTCTTCCCTCTCCATGCCGATTTCCTGACAGCCTTCCGCTTTGCGATCACCGTGATTGTTATCGCCTGTCCCTGCGCAATGGGCCTGGCCACCCCCACTGCCATCATGGTCGGCAGCGGCGTAGCGCTGGGACGCGGCATTCTGGTCAAAAAGGGCTCGGCACTGGAGACCATCTCGCGCCTGGAGGTGCTGCTGCTGGACAAAACCGGCACCCTGACCACCGGAACACCGGTTATGACCGATCTGGTCCCGATGGCCCGCACCATTGACCCGGAAAGGCTGCTGGAGTGCCTGGCCACGGCTGAGTCCAATTCCAGCCATCCTTTGGCCCAAGCCGCTGTCAAGGCAGCTGAAGAGGCTGGCATCCAGCCGGGCGAGGCAAGCGATTTCGAGGAACGAGGCGGCTACGGCATAACCTGTAGCTACGGCGGATTTCGCCTGGCAGTGGGCAATGAACGGCTGATGCAGGAAATAGGGGTCAACCTGAAATCCCTGGCAGACAAGGCCATGGAGCTGGCTGAAGCCGGCAAGTCGCTGATCTACGTTGCTGCCGGTACGACCTTGGTGGGCATTGCCGCCTTTAGCGACACACTTAAACCCGGTTCAAAACAGGCCGTGGAAGAACTGAAACAGATGGGGATACGTACCTGCATGATCACCGGCGATCACGCCGACGTCGCAGAGATCGTGGCGCGCCAGGCCGGGGTTGATATGTTCGAGGCCGAGGTGTTGCCGGATCGCAAGCAGAAGGTGGTCAAGGAATACCAGCAGCAAGGCCGCATCACCGGCATGGTCGGCGACGGCATCAACGATGCCCCGGCCCTGGCTCAGGCCGATATCGGCATAGCCATTGGTGGCGGCACGGATGTAGCCAAGGAAACCGGCGACATTGTCCTGATGCGGGACAACCTGCTGGACGTGGTCCGCGCCATCAAGATCGGACGGGCCACACTGGCCAAGGTCAAACAGAACCTGTTCTGGGCTCTGTTCTACAACATCCTCGGCATCCCGGTCGCGGCCGGACTGCTCTCTAACTACGGCATCACCCTCAAACCGGAATATGCTGGCCTTGCCATGGCCTTTTCGTCGGTTTCGGTGGTGTTGAATTCTATTCTACTCAGACGGGTGGAACGGAAATTGTGATTTGAACGGACGTAAATTAAGAGGCTATTGTCCAAGGCCGACGCTGGGTTGGCCACGACCCGCACTGAGAACAGAGAAGGAGACTGAAATGGAACAAAGAAAACTGGGGACACAAGGATTGACAGTATCTGCTCAGGGATTGGGCTGCATGGGGATGTCCGATTTTTACGGCCAGCGGGACGAGGCGGAATCCATTGCCACCATCCACCGTGCCTTGGAAATGGGGGTTAATTTTCTGGACACCTCCGACATGTACGGACCCTTTACCAATGAAGAGCTGGTGGGCAGGGCGATCAAGGGTCGTCGCAACCAGGTGGTGGTGGCCACCAAGTTCGGCATCATGCGCAACGGCAAGCCTGCCACAAAAGGCGGCTGGGTTCCCATCACCGGTATCAGCGGCAGACCGGAGTATGTCCGTTCCGCCTGTGATGACTCGCTGAAACGGCTGGGGCTGGATCATATCGATCTCTACTACCAGCACCGGGTGGATGCCGATGTGCCGATTGAAGAGACCGTGGGGGCCATGGCTGACCTGGTTACGGCGGGCAAGATACTTTACATCGGGCTGTCCGAGGCTGGAGTCCGTACCATCCGCCGCGCTCACGCCGTGCATCCGGTTACCGCCCTGCAAAATGAATACTCGCTCTGGACCCGCGACCCGGAAGACGAGGTGTTGCCAACCCTGCGGGAACTGGGGATCGGTCTTGTGGCATACAGCCCGCTGGGGCGCGGCTTCCTGACCGGACAGATAAAAAGTTTCGACGACTTTGCAGCCGATGATTACCGCCGGAACTCACCCCGCTTTCAGGGTGACAACTTTACCAGGAACCTGGAACTGGTGGAGCGGGTCAAGGTAATAGCCGGGCGGAAAGGGATCACTCCCGGACATCTGGCATTGGCCTGGGTGTTGGCCCAAGGGGACGACATCGTACCAATACCTGGAACCAAGCGCCGGAAGTACCTGGAGGAGAATATCGCCGCCGGAGCGGTGGCGCTCAGCGCGACCGAACTGGCTGAAATCGCCGGGATGCTGCCCAAGGGGGCGGCGACCGGGGAGCGCTATCCGGAGAGCATGATGGCTTTCCTCAACCGGTAACCCAACAAATCCGGATCCGTGAGGAGTAGTCATGTTTATTGTATCAATGCTTCTCATGGGTTCTGCCTTTTAGGCACTCGGCAAAGAATAAATGTTCCATATAACGTTTTGCCGAGTGCCTTATTTCAGCTAATCCAACCACACAGTATGGCGACACTGCTTGTCACTGAAACAATGATCCAGAGCAGTACACCCTGGGCCAGCGGTTTGATGCCGGTCCTGCCCAGCACTTCTCTGGTCAGGCCACTGCCGATCAGGAACAGGGTCACAACCAAGCTCTGTTTTGCGATGTTGTTTAGTGGATGCCAAACCTGCTCAAACCGTGGCAACATTGTCTTTATTGTTGCAGCAGCAATAAAGCCGATGATGAAGAGAGGAACTTTTACCTTTCCTTCCGATTTGGTGAACCAGGCAGCAAGCAGGGCAGAAGGCATGATCCACAATGCTCTGGTCAATTTGACCGTTGTGCCTATGGCCAAGGCAAGCCCGCCATAAGCCGCCGCCGCTCCCACGACGCTGCTGGTGTCGTGGATCGCCAGGGCAGACCAGAGTCCGAACTGTCGCTGCCCCATTCCCAGAAGGCGCCCCATGGGAGGAAAGAGGATCAGGGCAATGGAGTTGAGGGTAAATACCGTGGCCAGGGCAACGCCGGTTTCCTCGGCATCTGCCTTGATAACCGGGGCCATTGCAGCGATCGCGCTGCCGCCACAGATGGCTGTCCCGAAAGAGATCAGGGTGGAGGTGCGCTGAGGTGTCTTGAAAAACTTGCCCAACAGATAGCCTGCGGTCATGGTAAAGCTGATACTGATGGCAGTGTATAGAAAGGCATCTTTTCCGGTTTTAAGCAATTCCGGCAGATTCATGCCAAATCCCAGGCCAACCACCGAGGCCTGGAGCAGGCGCCTGCTCCAGGTGGACGTGGTAGCGCCCCAGGGATTACCAGTCACGATCCCAAACGTGATCCCGGCCACCAGCGCCATGGGGGCGGTGATCGCAGGCCAGCAGCAGGCCAGCAGCAGCGTCCAAAATACTGTTTTCAATCCATTGTTATTATTCATAAAAGGTTCCTTGATTCTGTGTCTAAGTGGCTGCGGATTGCTCTCTTAGATACTTCTTTGAACCCGTTTACTGCTGTTCAAGGTAAACCGTACCGTCATTGCCGGTTCCGTAAGTTCCAGTGCCGCCGGAAGCTGAAATACCGGCAAGCCCCAGTGTACCGCCATGCTTGATTGCGATTCGTCCACCGCCGCCGCCTACGCCTGACGAACCGCCTTTGGCCGATACTGTACCCTGGCCATTAAGTGTCGTAGCCGTAATGTTGACGGTTCCACCAGCGCCGCTTCCTGACACCGAACCACCACTACCAGCGCCATCGGCAATAATAGTACCATCTAAAGATAGATGCCCGGTATTGATCAACACCCGACCGCCACCAGCGCCGCTCACGGTGCCTCCCCAGTTCCCGCCACCGCCACCCAGATCGATTGGATTGGTTTCACTGTCGTAGATAGGCGCAGCGATACCGGCGCCACCAGCTGAATAATGGCCACCTAGACCCCCGTGGCTACCGCCGGCGCCTCCAGGAGAACCAGGGGTGTTTCCAGTTGTCAGGCCTGGATCCCAGTTGACTCCACCGCGTCCACCCCGGTAGCCACGGTCGGTAACGTCGATCTGACTGGTGCTGTCGATAATCAATGAGCCAGTAGTGAGATAAAGCCCTGAGGTGAAAGTATCTGTGGCTGCGTAATGGCTCATGAGTCCATGTTCTGCAAGTTTCAGAGTGCCGGGGATTTCGAGAGGATCACCCAGCAAGAGATTACCGCCGCGTCGGAAGGTCAGGTTTTCGTAGTGATGAACACCACCGTAAGTCTTGCCCAAACCCGCAAGGCTCTGGAAGTCGACACCATGCTCATTGGGTGTGACCACCGATATGGTGTCTGCGGTATTTCCCTTGATAACAAAGGTTTCTTGCTGGGTTGTGTCAGGTTTAAGCCGCAGGCCGACAAGGCCGTTGGGCAATATTGGAACGTTACCATCCACTTTCAGGCTATCGCTGGATACAGACGCCGCCAAGCCGGAGCCAATATGGGGAAGCGGAGTCGCCCCCGGAGCCGTGCCGTTTACGACATTGCCGTCAATAAAGAGTTCCTCTGCCCCCTGGTTGTATTTGAAATAGACCGTTCCGGCACTGGAAGGGTGTGTATCGTAATTAGCCCTGCCGGCGAACGCGGTGATACCACGCTGATTATTGAAATTATCGGTCTGATCGAGAGTGTCGCAGTAGATGGCTATCCGACCACCACCGCCGGAAACACCTGAGCCACCTCCGCCGTTGGCGCTGATAGTCCCGGAGCCGGCCAGACTGGCGGAGCGGATCAGGACTGAGCCGCCTGAACCGTTGCCGCTGGCGGAACCGCCGCTCAGACCGCCGTCTGCGATGATAGAGCCATTGACGACCAGGGAATTGGAGGCATGGAGGAGAACCCGCCCGCCACCGCTGCCGCTGGCAGTTGTGCCGTAATTGGCGCCGCCACTCCCGAGCTGGATCGGGTTGCGGGGGTCACCATACACCAGGCCGCTGTCTGCAGTCAGATAGCCTCCCCCTTTACCGCCATAGCTGCCACCAGCTTGAACCAGCGAGCCGTTCTGGCCTCCGAGGGTCAGGCCGGGATCCCAGTTGATGCCACCGCGACCACCACGATACCCGCGACCGGTTGTGTCGATGGAACTGCCGGCATCGATCCGGATGTCCCTGGCTTCGATAGCGATACCGTTCTCATTGCCGGGGCTGTGGGTCATGGTTGAGTTGCCGGTTAAAAGCAGCTGGCCGGTTACGGCCAGACCACTGTCGACCGTGGCACGGGCATTATTGCGTAAAACAATACTGTCAAAGGTGAGCGTGCCGGGAATGGTGGTAGTGTCGTTGTCGACAGGAAGATTCCCTCCGTCGATGATCAAGGCGCCATTGCTCTGGGTGACGTCGCGGATGAAGATCGTGCCGATACCACCGCGCCGTCCGAACACGCCTTTTCCGCCAAGGGTCGTAATCTGATCGGGAGCAAGAGTATAGGGGCCGCTGTGGACAATGGCGATCCGTCCGCCGCCACCACCGGTGCCGGTTCCACCGCCGTCGGCCCGAATGGCGCCGCCGCCCGTGAGGTTGCCGGTAGTGATATTGACCGTCCCGCCGGACCCGCCACCAGACGCCGAACCAGAGCTTTCCGCACCATTGGCGACAATAGCGCCGTCGACCGTAATGCTGGCGGCAGTAATAAGGACTCGTCCGCCGCCAAAACCGCTGCCAGTAGTACTATAATTCCCGCCACCGCTCCCCAGATCCGTCGGATTGGTGAGGCTGTCGTACAGGGAGTTAGGCACGCCGCTGCCGTCATAGATGCTCCCCAATCCACCGTGGCTTCCGCCGGCGGCATGTTGTGAGCCGAGAGCATTGCCTGCTGTTTTGCCCGGGTCCCAGTTCACACCTTGGCTGCCGCCCCGGTAGCCGCGTCCGGTAACGTCAATCCGGCTGGTGCTGTCGATGCTCAGTGTACCGAGAGTCAGGTAGAGCCCCGAGGTGGAACTGTCTGTAGCAGCATAGTGGCTGAGCAGACCATGTTCGGCAAGGATAAGAGCCCTGGGGACTTCAAGCCGATCGCCCAGCAGGAGGTTGCCGCCACGGCGGAAGGTAAGGTTATCGTAACGGTAGAAGCCGCTGTATATCCTGCCTGCCGCAGCTACTATGGAGAATACAGTCCCATGCTCGTTGGGTGTGACAACGGTGATGGTATCAGCAGTGTTGCCGCTGACGACGAAAGTTTCATTCTGGCTGATGTCCGGGTTGAGACGCAGCCCCGTCAATCCGCCCGGAAGAAGCGGCATCTGGCCGTCAGTTTTGAGAGAATTTGTTGTGACCGCCCCGCTTGTGCCGTTGCCGATAGGTGTAAGCGGCGTGTGCATCGAAGCGGTGGCGCTAGTATTATTATCATCAATGATGAGCTCTTCACTCCCCTGATTGAACTTGACATAGACCGTGCCGGCGCTTGCAGCGCGGTTGTCGTACACATCGTGACCGGCAAAGGCGGAGATGCTGCGGAGGTTACCCAGCGATGCGGTATTGTCGAGATAATCACAATAGATGGCTACCCTGCCGCCGCCGCCTGAAGTGCCGCTGCCGCCAACTCCGGCGCTGTTATGTCCTCCGCCGTTGGCGCTGATGGCGCCGCTGCCTGCCAAACGCGAAGTCAGGATCAACACCGACCCGCCGGAGCCGTCTCCGCTGGCGGAGCCGGAACTCAGACCGCCGTCGGAACGAATGGCGCCATCAATGACCAGAGCGGTTGAGGCATGAATGGTAATCCTGCCACCGCCCGCGCCGCTGGGGTATGTGCTGTAATTTGCGCCGCCGCTTCCCAGGGATACAGGGTTGCGTGGGTCGCCATACACCAGGCCGCTGTCCGCACCCTGATAACTTCCCCCTTTGCCGCCGTAGCTGCCGCCTGTTGCATTCTCCGAACCTGTCTGGCCTCCCAGAGTCAAGCCGGGATCCCAGTTACCTGTCCCGCCACCACTATAGCCGCGCCCAGACGCGTCGATGGCGCTTCCAGCGTCAACCTGCACGGTCGCCGCAGTGATGGCCAAGCCAGCTTCGTTCCCCTGCGAGTGGGTAAGTGTGGAGTTTCCGGTCAGGAGAAGTCTGCCAGTTACCTGTAGTGGCGAGTCAGTCACCACCCGGGCACTGTTCCTCAGGGTGATGTTATCAAACGTGTAGCCGACAGGAATGGCAAGGGTTGTCCAGGCAGTGCTGCCTGCCAGGCCGTCTATCACCAGTTCGCCGCTTGTCTGGGTTTGCTGTTTCAGGAAAATGGTTCCGTTGGCAGCCCTGGCGCCGTATGCGCCCTGCCCGCCATCCACGTTGATCCCCGTCTGGTTCAGGGTGGAGATATCCAGGTAATTGATGGCGATCCGACCGCCGCCGCCGCCGGTGCCGACACCACTGCCGCCCCCCTTGGCTTCGATGGTTCCATTGCCGGAGAGTGTTCTGGTGGTGATATTGATACCTCCGCCGCCGCCGTTGCCGGAAGCTGACCCGCTACTCTGAGCGCCGTTGGTCCTGATTGCGCTGTCGTTGACGACGTTGATCGCGTTCAGGAGGAGCAACCCGCCACCGCCGCCACTACCGTAAGTACTGTAATTTGCGCCTCCACTCCCCAGGTCCGTCGGGTTGGTGAAGTCATCATACACCGGAGTTGGAATGCCGCTGGCATCGTAGATACTGCCCAATCCCCCGTGGCTGCCGCCAGCGGCATGTTGTGAACCGACTGTATTACCTGCTGTCAAGCCGGGATCCCAGTTGAAGTTTTGTCTGCCGCCCCGGTAGCCACGACCAACCAGGTCGATCCTGCTGGTCGAATCGATGGTCAGGGTCCAGAGATTCATGTCAAGCTTAAAGGTTGCCGAACCGGTGGCAGGAGAATGGGTCAACACGGCGCCATTAAGCAGTTCCACGTTCCTGAAGCTG
>JBAYZR010000020.1:0-18832 GCA_041672425.1 Pedobacter sp.
GGATGATGCACCCCTGTTTGGCCCAGTAGCCTTGCAGGGAGAGGATAAGATCCTGGAATGTCACAATGTGGTCCTCCGATGGGAGAAGTGTGCAGAAACGCAAAAAAAGATTTGTAAAATAGCAGGTCTGAGCGGTGCGGTCAAGGAGCGGATGCGTTCTTGCCCGCCACGGCAGCAGGATTTTCCAATCGCTTTGCTGAATGACGTTCAGTCATTGTGTCAGGTTCCTTGAAAACTGCTCCATGTTGTAAAACCTGGAACTCGGAACCAATGTCATGGTGGGCACTGGGCACACATGGATTTGAACAGATTGGTACTCAGATAACGATCTCCGCGGTCTGGGACAATGACTACGATTGAACCGGAATCAAGTTCTTCTGCCAGTTTAAGTGCGCCTGCAATAGCGGCCCCGCCTGACATACCGCAGAAGATTCCCTCGTGAGCCGCCAGTTGGCGGGCAGTTTCAAAGGCGGTGTCATCGTCGATGACCATCTTTCGATCCAGTGCGCTCTCATCATAAATGGGTGGCACAATGGCCTCCTTCATGTTTTTGAGCCCCTGAATCTTGTGCCCCAGTACCGGTTCGATACCAATTATTTCTATATCCGGTCGAACTGCGTGAAAATACCGCGCTGACCCCATCAGGGTGCCGCTCGTGCCCATTCCGGCCACGAAATGGGTGATCCGACCCTTTGTCTGTTGCATGATCTCTGGTGCGGTGGTTTCGAAGTGGGCCAGTGCATTATTAGGATTCGCGTACTGGTTGGGCATGTAATAGACGTGTGGCTCCTCTCCATAGATCTTGTGCGCCAGGCGGATTGCCCCGTCTGTGGCCTCGCAGCCTGGCGAGAGTACAATTTCGGCCCCATATGCTTCAAGAACGCTGCGCCGTTCCATGCTGACACAGGCCGGCATGGCTAGCTTGATCCGGTATCCGCGGGCTGCTGCAATCATGGCCAGGGCGATGCCGGTGTTGCCCGAGGTGGGTTCGAGTATGACCTTGTCGGGGGTCAGTTCGCCGCTCTTCTCGGCAGCCAGGATCATCTGACGCGCAGGGCGATCCTTGATCGACCCACCCGGATTGTTGCCCTCCAGCTTGGCCAGTATGGTGACGCGCGAATTGGGATTGATGTTGGTGATGGATACCAGCGGTGTGTTGCCGATAGATTCGATAAGACTCTGACCTTTCATATGGTTCCTTTCATTAGTGTACTTATCCTGTTTTATCGGGGTCAGGAGCATACACATGAACATTTGTATATAGCCTCCCCGACAGCATGGTCAAGACAAATAACGGCGAAACCGGTGTAATAGGGAATATTTTTAGTTGACAAGTCCAAGTCAATGGAGGTAACGTTTTCAAAGCCTCAGTTTGAGATATTTCCAACTAGCTGTTTGCGACCCCACAAATCCTTCGTAATAAATTATACTTAGAATTCTTGACATGCCAATGACCTGTTCATACGGGAAGATTCCTGTCGTAACGATTTCTCTCCAGTACCGCTTTTGAGGTCACAGTAACCCATACTTCTATTCATATCCCAGCCCCGATGAACACCCACTTTTGCAGCCGCATTGTGCATGCCATATAGACATGCCGGAGAACCGATGAACCTACAGGAACTGAAAGGCAAGAAGATCAACGAGCTTAACTCTGTTGCACGTGAGCTCAACATTGAGGGGGCATCCAGCCTGCGCAAGCAGGATCTGATCTTTGCCATTCTCAATGCCCAGACTGAACAGAACGGCTCGATTTACGGCGAGGGGGTGCTGGAGACCCTGCAGGATGGTTTCGGTTTTCTGCGTGCCACGGATTATAACTATTTGCCGGGACCGGATGACATCTATGTTTCCCCCAGTCAAATCCGTCGTTTCAATCTGCGCACCGGTGACACGGTTTCCGGTCAAATCCGCCCTCCCAAGGAAGGGGAGCGCTACTTTGCCCTGCTCAAGGTGGAGGAGGTCAATCATGAGCCACCCGAGGTGGCCCGTGACAAGATCCTCTTCGACAACCTGACGCCGCTTTACCCCGAGGAAAAGCTCAAGCTGGAGACAGTCCCCGACAATATGCCCATGCGGGTGATCGAACTGGTCGCCCCCATCGGAAAGGGACAGCGTGGTCTGATCGTTGCTCCGCCCCGCACCGGCAAGACCATGTTGATCCAGAATATTGCCAATTCAATTGCCGCCAACCATCCTGAGGTTTATCTGATCGTCCTCTTGATTGATGAACGCCCGGAGGAAGTTACTGATATGCAGCGTTCGGTCAACGGTGAGGTTATCTCCTCGACCTTTGACGAGCCGGCCACCCGTCATGTCCAGGTAGCCGAGATGGTCATCGAGAAGGCCAAGCGCCTGGTGGAACATAAACGTGACGTCGTGATCCTGCTGGATTCCATCACCCGCCTGGCCCGCGCCTATAACACTGTTATCCCGCCCTCCGGCAAAATTCTTTCCGGCGGCGTGGACTCCAATGCCCTGCATAAGCCCAAACGCTTCTTCGGCGCCGCCCGCAACATCGAAGAAGGTGGCTCGTTGACCATCATTGCCACAGCTCTGGTGGATACCGGAAGCAAGATGGATGAAGTAATTTTTGAAGAATTCAAGGGAACCGGTAACATGGAACTGCATCTCGACCGCAAACTGGTGGAGAAGCGCACCTTCCCTGCAATAGACATCAACAAGTCAGGTACCCGAAAGGAGGAATTGCTGATCGAGAAAAGTTCTCTCAACCGTATCTGGATTCTGCGCAAAGTAATTCACCCCATGAATGTTGTTGACAGTATGGAGTTCCTGCTGGACAAGCTTTCCGAGACCAAGACGAATCAAAATTTCCTGGATTCCATGAGTAAGTGACGGGAAAAAAGGGTTGCAAAAATCAAAATGAACCGTTACCATCAAACGTTGTCGGAAGTACGTAATTAACTTTATGCTGCGAAGATATTGAGGAGGAAGAGATGAAAGAAGGTATTCACCCCATGTATTCCGATGCCACCGTGAAGTGTCTGTGTGGTAACACGTTCCAGACTCGCTCCACCCGCCCGGAAATCAGCACGGAGATCTGCTCCGCCTGCCATCCGTTTTTCACCGGCAAGCAGAAGCTCATTGATACCGCAGGTCGAGTGGAGCGGTTCAAGAGGCGTTACGGACAACTGTAGCTTACCATCGGTTTGATGTGCAAAGGGGGTTTTGTCATAAGACAAATCCCCCTTTTTGCATCTGATTTCAATTGAATTCGACTTGGCCAGGACACCATGAACGTTACCATAATTGAACATACCCCAAACCCCGGACAGACCGTGGCACTGGCTGCCAAGCTTTGTTCTTCGCCGGTTTCCATTAATGATCTGCGTGAAAAACTTGAATCAACGGATATCGAGCAGTTTCTGGATAAGATCATGTTGTTGGGAGACCACTCGGTGCTGGAGCATGCGTCATTCACCTTTGGGATCGAGGGGATTTCAAGGGTGACTACCCACCAGCTGCTTCGGCGCCGAATTGCCGCGTTTTCCCAGCAGTCGCAGCTCCATGTATCCCACAAGGAGTATTTAACCTCAATCATGCCGGACAATATTGCGGAAAGCCCCGATGCGCGGCAGATATTCGCCTTCATGTGTGAAACAGTGCATCGGGCCTACGCCCAACTGATCGAGATGGGTATTCCGCCTGAGGACGCCTGCTACATCCTGCCTAATGCCACCGAAACCAAGATTATCATGACCATGAACGCCCGGGAATTGCTGCATTTTTTTGCCCTGCACTGCTGCCAGCAGGCTCAGTGGGAGATTAGAGAGATGTCAGTGGAGATGCTCAGGCTGGTGAAACGAATCGCACCAGCATCTTCCGTGAGGCAGGTCCTGGTTGCGTGGCCAGTCCATGTGCGGAGGGTCAATTCTGCTGCGGGCAGACTGCCGAGGTGCGTGAATTTTTCAAAAATCTGATTTAACGGAAGATACTATGAAGCAATATCTTGAATTAGTTAAACATGTATTGGAAAACGGAGTGTATCAACCAAACAGGACCGGTATAGGGACACTCAGCGTGTTTGGTTATTTTTATAAAGTGAACTTACAAGATGGGTTCCCATTACTGACTACAAAAAAAATGTTTTTTAACTCCATGGTTCATGAGTTGTTTTGGTATTTATCCGGTGAGTCGCATATTAGAAATCTTCGTAAGAATACAAAAATCTGGGATGCGTGGGCAGATAGTGAAGGAAATTTGGAAACTGCTTATGGCAGGTTTTGGCGTAGATTCCCTGTCCCGCAAAAAGGTATTGATGGAGAGCGATGGGGAGACAAATGGACTTCTGTGGATAACGAGACAGGGCAAAAAGTTTTTGACCAGATTCAGTTCGTTATCGATACGCTGAAAGAAATCAAAATCAATCCTGATACAAGAAATTTGAGGAGAATGGTGGTTTCGGCATGGCACCCTGGAAACGCAGCGGAAAGCAAACTTCCGCCATGCCATTACACGTTTTGTTTTAGCGTTAAGGCTAACAAACTGAACTGTCATTTGACGCAACGTTCTGGCGATATTGCTTTAGGTATTCCATTCAACCTTGCTTGTTACTCCTTGCTAACGGAAATGTTGGCACATGAAACCGGTTATGAGCCAGGGGAATTTGCACACACGATTGTCGATGCTCACATATATGAAAATCATATCGATGGGTTAAAAGATCAGTTGAAGCGCAAGCCAAAATCATTGCCGTCTATCAATATTGCAACTATGCCATTTTTTGAATTATCATTTGGCGACATCTTATTGGAAGGGTATGAGTCCTATCCTGCTATTAGATTCGGGGTGGCAGTGTAATGAGCGCCAGTCATGATATTTATGTAATCGTTGCAATGACTGGTGAGCGCATCATTGGAAATGACAATAAAATACCGTGGCATATACCCGATGACTTGAAAATGTTTAAACAGTTAACGACTGGCAATGTTGTTATTATGGGTAGAAAGACATTCGAATCCATTGGAAAGCCGCTTCCCAACAGGCATAATATTATCATAAGTAATACAATGCCCCCGGTAGCCGGAGCCGAAATTTATAGCTGTTTTGATGATGGCATTAGACGCGCAAAGGAACTGGACAGAAAGATATTTTGCATTGGCGGAGAAAGAATATATAAAAAAGCCATAGAAGTTGCCAACTTTATGTATATATCCTGGATTAATGATAACTATGACGGTGACACTAAATTCCCGGATTTTGACCTATGTGACTGGGAGCTGGTCGACAATGTAACCTTTAAAGAGTTTTCACTTTGCTATTATAAAAAAAAGCGGAATTATTATGTCCCCGGAATTCTCCAAGGCTAAGGAGCTGTAAATAAATGACTTGGTTATATTGCGCTCAGATTCGGGTCAGATTTGGCTGAACTGATTGAGGCAAACCGCAGACGTAGCAGAGCTACGTTGAGGATTTGGTGATTGAAGTTCGGTCAAATATGGCCTGAAGATGAGATGCAAGATGGCCATGTTATTTTTTTTACAGATCCTAAGTTTGATACGTTGACTGCAATAGTGATTACAAGGAGTAACGTATATGAAATTCAGCAAAAATATCCTCGAAATGGCGGTGTTAATTGAATTCCTGGCTGGTAGCGGCCTCGCCATCTTTTTCCATTCGGTGCTTCACTCTCCTGAGGTTGCCTACAGTATCTTCGGTATTGGCATCCTTCTTTCCCTGGCCACTTACCTGATTCGTGAAGATCTGGAGAAAACCCGCCATGAGTTAATCGGCCAGTATCACCAAGCACACGAAGTCACCTTCGCCATTGCTGGAATTAGCGATGTGGAATGTCATAGCAAGGCGAAGGCAATGCTATCCGGTATCAAACGAACTATTGTGCAGTTGCAGCAAGGCTTTATCCCGCTTGACGAAACAGAATTCCATCTGGAAGGCGCCAAGTGCTCCGACCTGGCCATTCGCCGACTGAAGACTGTTGATCCCATAACCAAGGGCTGGCACCCCCGGGGGGCATTGGTCAACTACTACCAATCAAATCTACGGGCGCTGGAACGCGGCGTAGCCATCACCCGCATCTTTGTCATGACCCGTGAAGAGTTAGGTGATCCTGATTCGCAGAAGATTCTGTTTGCCCAGTACCATGACGGTATCGAAGTACGTATTGCCTTTCGTGAGGAGCTTCCAACCGCCAGTAACATGAGTGGGCGCGATACCAACAGTTCCTTTGATTTTGCCATCTACGACGATCAGGTGGCCACCGAGGTCTTTCCCCAGAGCGGTACCTATTTTGGCAGGAAAACCAGTCAGGCTGTCAATGTGGATAAATTACTGCAATTTTATGAGCTGATTGAGTGCAGCTCCCATGTTATAGCTGTTGAGGACGAGCGGATCATCCTCGCCTCAGATGTACTCAAACCTGCGATATAATCACCAATCAACCTTGTTTTTCACGCATTACCTCTCTCACCGTCTCCGTATCTAAAAACACTGCGGCAGGGATGATGGTGTCCAGTTCACTGACAGCCTTGCCCAGTAATCTGCGGGTCAGTTCATGGAACAGCAGCAGTTCCTGAGCGAACAGTTCGTTGAATGGATAGCGGAGGTCTTCAGCAGTCATCGGATCACCATCAACAAAATTCAGCGAGCACCAATCGTCGAATAGTTCTTCGCCTGAGAGATCAATCAAAGGGATACCGTTAAGGCGGCAGGTCATGGGGCGATGGGCATAAACCAGGCAGATGCCGGTTTCCGACAACAGCGGGCAGGGGGTCTCGTCATCTTCCGGCATCATTTCATCCCACTCGGTTTCGGGGATGGGGTTAAGAATCCAGGGGGCTGTGAAGATTGGCCAGCGGTCAGCAAGCGGTTCAAGCTGAGCCTTGGCTTTCAGGCGTATGCTGTTTTGAATATCATCTGAAAGCAGGTTGAATCCACTCCGCAGATAAAGCGCATCCAACAGGGTGATGTCGAACAGCCCACGACAGCAGGATGAACAGCCTCGTGCGCATCTGATCAACTCATCATGCCTCTGCACACAGCCTGCAAACCAGGAATCCACCTCCCGCAACAGGCTGCTATAGCGCTCGAGAATATCCTGCATGAAACTACATGTAAATCATGACCTTGAGGGAAACCCGGCCATCAGCGGTTGTAAAAGGAATGGTAACCCCTTTGCATTGGACATTGATACTGGAGGGTTCCTCGGTACCCGGTGGGTCTGAAAGCATACGGAGTTGACCGGACACAACCAATGGTAAACCAAGGGCAACGCTACCGTACTGCTCGTGATATTTGGTCTTGAAGAGTCCTGCGATGTTATTGGTCAATTCACCAACCGCATCGCGGATACATTCATCATCGGCCTCTTCTTCCATCAACAGTTCCTTGGCAACGATCTGGGCACTCGCCCTGTCAGTGGCAATGATGATATAACCCACCCGGTCACCTGCCACACCGACAATGCCGGTCACATCCGAATCCACCGGATAGACGCCTTTATCCACTTTACCAGCCAGCAGATCAATGTTCATATAGCTCTTAAAGATGTCCTGCGTTGCAGACATAATGGTAAACATGATTTCCTCGAAACTAATCACTGACACGATATTTCCTCCGTACGATTTTATTGTGCAGGCTCAAAATAGAAACAACAAGTCTTTATTCACAAGGGATTCAGGGCGTCTTTGCCGTCCCCGGGATTACTCCCACTCAATTGTTGCGGGGGGCTTGCTGGAAATATCATATACTACCCGGTTGACCCCTTTTACTTCATTGATAATCCGGTTGCTGATGCGCGCCATATCCTCATATGGCAGGGGATACCAACCGGCAGTCATAAAGTCCTTTGTTTCAACCGCCCTCAAGGCAATTACATACTCGTAGGTGCGGCCATCACCCATAACGCCCACGCTCTTGACCGGCAGAAAAACGGCAAAAGCCTGGCTGATCTTGTGATAATGACCGGCTGCATAGAGTTCCTCAATGTAGATTGCATCTGCCCGGCGCAGTATCTCGGCATATTCATATTTAACCTCACCGAGGATACGTACCCCCAGTCCCGGTCCGGGGAAGGGATGGCGCCAGACCATCTGGCGTGGCAAACCAAGCTCTTCTCCGATGGCGCGCACTTCATCCTTGAACAGTTCGCGAAGCGGTTCCAGAAGCTTGAGTTTCATATTTTCCGGCAGTCCGCCGACGTTGTGGTGGCTTTTTATGTTATGGGCCTTGCCGGTCTTAGCCCCTGCCGATTCTATGACATCGGGATAAATCGTCCCTTGGGCCAGCCATCGGGCATCTTCTATCCGGTTAGATTCCTCATCAAAGATATCGACAAAGAGACCGCCAATGATCTTGCGTTTCTTCTCCGGATCACTTTCACCAATCAGTGCCTTCAGAAAGCGATCCGCGGCATCTACCCGAATCACCTTGACTCCCAGGTTTTCAGCAAAGGCCGCCATTACCTGATCACCCTCGGCCAAGCGCAGCAGGCCGTTATCGACAAAGACACAGGTTAGTTGATCGCCGATGGCCCTGTGGATCAGTGCCGCAGCCACCGATGAGTCAACACCCCCCGAGAGTCCCAGGATCACCTGTTCGTGGCCTACCTGCCGACGGATGCGAATCACGGCATCTTCAATGATGTGACCCGGGGTCCACTGCCCGCTACAGCCGCATATTTTGCGGACAAATGTGTCTATGAACAGTTCACCGCGAGGGGTGTGGTTGACCTCGGGATGAAACTGCACTCCATAGAGATTTCTGGAAACATTCTGGATGGCGCAGACAGGCGCATTGGCGGTTTTAGCCACAACATCAAATCCATTCGGCACCCGTGACACATGGTCCCCATGGCTCATCCAGACCGGACTTTTACCTTCTACGAAAAAACCGTCAAACAGCGCTCCGGGTTGACCGCAAGCCAGCAGATCGGCGTGTCCGAACTCCCGCTTGCCAGCCGGTACAACCTCCCCTCCAAAGTGACGACTCATCAGCTGCATCCCATAACAGATCCCCAGTACCGGCACTCCAAACTCAAAAAGTTCTTCGGTTGCTGTCGGCGCCTCAGGTTCATAGACCGATTTGGGTCCGCCGGAAAGGATAATCCCGGAAGGAGCAAAGGTGCGAATCGCCTCAGGATCCATGTCAAAGGGGTGCAGCTCGCAATAGACATGAGCCTCGCGTATCCGCCGTGCAATCAGTTGAGTATATTGAGATCCGAAATCGAGGATGAGGATTTTCTGGCTATGGATATCAGCGGTCATACATCAGTTACCAACCCGGTAGTTTGGAGCCTCTTTTGTTATGGTCACGTCGTGCACATGCGACTCCTTCAAACCGGCTCCGGTAATGCGGATAAAACGTCCCTTCTCCTGAAGATCCTGGATTGTAGCGCAGCCGGTATAGCCCATGCCTGAGCGCAGCCCGCCCAATAATTGGTGGATATTGGCCGAGAGTGGCCCGCGCAGCGGCACCATCCCCTCAATCCCTTCCGGTACCAGTTTGACATCGTCCCCCACTTCCGACTGGAAGTATCGATCCTTGCTGCCGTCCTTCATAGCGCCAATGGAACCCATACCGCGATAGGTCTTGTAGGTGCGCCCCTGGTAAAGTACCGTGTCGCCCGGTGATTCCTCGGTGCCGGCAAACAACGATCCGATCATGATGCAATCCGCACCGGCAGTGACTGCCTTGGGCAAATCACCGGAATATTTAATGCCGCCATCGGCAATAACGGGTACGCCATGTTTGTGGGCTACGCGGGAACACTCGTGAATGGCCGTTATCTGCGGCACACCCACACCGGCCACCACACGGGTTGTGCAGATTGAACCCGGACCGATGCCGACCTTGATCCCGTCAACACCGGCACGGATAAGCGCCTCGGCCGCCTCGGCCGTGGCAATGTTGCCGGCAATAATCTCCACGCCAGGAAAGGTGGACTTGGCCAGCATGACAGCCTCAATCACTCCCTGGGAATGGCCGTGTGCCGTGTCGATAACAATGACATCAACACCGGCACGGATAAGCGCCTCCATGCGAGCTTCCATATCCGCTGTCGGACCAACAGCAGCTCCAACCCTCAATCGCCCCAGACTGTCTTTGCATGAGTAAGGATATTTTTTAACCTTCTCGATATCCTTGATGGTGATCAGACCTTTCAGAAAGCGGTCATTATCCACCACCAGCAGTTTCTCAACCCTGGTGTGCTTGAGGTGTTCCTTGGCCTGTTCCAGTGTTGTCCCAACCTCCACCGTTACAAGATTACGCTTGGTCATACGATCCGATATGGGCAGATCGTAATTGGTCTCAAAGCGCAGATCCCGATTGGTGAGGATACCCACCAGTTTGCCGTTAGCCTTGGTAACAGGAACACCGGAGATGCGGTAGCGCGACATAATATCCAGCGCCTCGCTGATCTTCTGGTTGGGTCGCATGGTGATCGGGTCCACAATCATCCCTGATTCACTTTTTTTGACCTTGTCAATTTCGTAAGCCTGCTCCTGAATCGTAAGATTCTTGTGGATAATGCCGAGTCCACCCTCACGCGCCATGCAAATGGCGGTGCGCGCCTCGGTGACGGTATCCATGGCAGCACTGACAAGCGGAATGTTCAGGGGGATGTTACGTGACAGGCGGGTGGTAAGGTTTGCATCGCGGGGTAAAACCAAAGAATGGGCTGGAACAAGGAGAACATCGTCAAAGGTCAAGCCTTCCAGCAGTTTCTCGTAGGGCATATCTGTTTCCTCGCGAAAGAAAATTTTATAAAAGTTAGTACAGTGTCACGAGCAAGTCAAGCCAAAAGGGATTCATGAAAACTTATGCCGGAATAAATTCTTCACGCGATGTGATACGGTCCAATGCGGCAACGATAAGTTTTGCCGCGTTTTCCAGGTCACCCAGGGAGATGGTCTCCACGGGTGTATGCATGTAACGTAACGGAATCTTGACCAGCGCCGTGGCTACACCATTGCGGGAAATCTGCATGACATTGGCGTCTGTTCCGGTAGCGCGAGGATTGGCAGTGAGCTGTACGGCAATTTTTTCCTTTTCCGCTGTTGACGAGAGCAGCTCGAACAGATTGGGATTGATGTTGGCGCCACGGGTCAGGATTGGCCCCTTGCCAAGCCCGACTTCGCCGTTATGTTTTTTCTCCACATCCGGTTGATCAGTGGCGAAATCCACCTCGACGCAGATGCCGATATCCGGATTGACCGTGTAACAGCTGGTTGTACCGCCCCGGAGGCCAATCTCTTCCTGTACGGAGGAAACACCATAAAGATCGACTGCCGGTTTCTTAGCGGAAGCAGCAACCAGGCGCAGAACCTCGGCTACCACAAAACAACCGGCCTTATCGTCAAAACCGCGTGATGCGACACGATCACCGGCCAAACGGGTAAATGTGCTGTCAAAGGTTACAGCATCCCCTACCCTGATCAGCTTCTGGGCCTCTTTCTTGTCCCTGGCGCCGATGTCTATGTACTGCGCCTCCAGCTTTACTACGGTTTCCCTGTCTTTATTGTCCATCAGGTGAATAGGCTTCTTTCCGATTACACCTGCCAATGAACCAGTAGAGGTGTGAATATTGACCCGCTTGCCTGGTGTCAAATGGGCGTCCACCCCGCCGACGGCGGCGAAATAAAGGAACCCTTTGTCATCGATATATTTTACTTGCAACCCGATTTCGTCGGTGTGCCCTACAATCATCACCCGCGGCAGATTTTTGCCCTTGCCCACAATACGGCCAAAAACATTGCCCATTACGTCGGTTGTCAGATCATCGCAAAACGGGGCGACATAATCACGGAATACCCGCTGTGCCGGCTGTTCATAACCGGACGGACTGGGGGCATCAAGGAGTTTTTCAAGAAATTTCAGCGATTCTTTACGCATGTTATCATACCTCACGAATGTTGAATTGAAGGTCAGTTACGACATGACCCTTACAATGATAATCCAGACAATATATGGCAATCTCTTCTTTTAACAGAGAAACATCAGTCTTGACTTCAAGCGCCCTACCCTTTTCAGATAAACGCTTCAGGTTTACCCTGGACTGCCCAATGACATCCGAGACCCGCGATGGGTGGCAATGGATCGAGAGCGAGGCAGCATCCGGCAGACCAGATGCAAGCTGGCGCAACAGATCGTAATACAGTTCCGAGCGAACAAGTTGGCCAAAGGCGGGATGGCGGCAGCCAGCCAGCACAGAGCCGGAATTCAGCCCCTCATCATCCTGCAAACCGATGCGAATGACACTGACTCCGGCCTTTAGAGCGGTATGCAGAAGCGCCTTGCAAAGACTGATACCCTCATTAAGTTCTAACGGCGAATACTCGTCGGCTTCAAACCTGCGGGCCAGCTCTGTTCCACGCAGGACAAGCGCGGGATATATTCTCACAAAATCCACTCCGGCGGCAATCACGTATTCCAGAGACCGAAGCGAGATGGCGGGTGTATCTCCCGGCAGACCCGGCATAAGCTGGGCGCCAACAGAAAGACCATGATCCCTGATACAGCGAATGGCGGCATCGGATGATGCTGCGTCGTGACCGCGTCCTACAGCTGCCAGCACACTATTGTCCATGGACTGCACGCCAAGTTCAATGGTTCTTACTCCCCGGTCCGCCAGCCACCCGAGATGACCGGCGGCGATGCAGTCGGGGCGGGTTGATATTCTGACAGAATCGATCTCTCCGGCTGCCAGCAGTGACTGTAATGGCCAAAGCAACTGCTCCTGTATATCAAGCTCAAGCGCAGTGAACGTCCCGCCAAAAAAGGCCACCTCCATGGAACAACTACCTGCTGAGCGCTGCCAGGCTTGTACCTTGGCAATGATTTCATCACTGGTCGGCAGTTGGCCAATAGTTCCGGAAATGATCTGCTGGTCGCAGAATATACAGGTATGAGGACATCCCTGATGACTGATAAAGAAAGGAACCGTGACCCTCTTCATGTCCCCTGTCCCGAAACATCCGGTATATGTTCCAGTGCCTGAGAGGCTGCAGCTTGCTGTGCTGTTTTTTTGGATCGCCCCACACCCTCGCCGACTATTTCATCAGCCATGAGCACCTGAAAGCGGTATTGACGTGAATGGGGCGGGCCGGATTCCTCCACAAGTCGATAGCAGGGTGGCGGTAACCGCCTTGCGGACAACAATTCCTGAAGCTCACTTTTGGCATCACTGATCTTCAGGATTGACACAGGTGTATCCAGCAGCTCTTTGAACAGTCGCATCACCAATCTTTGCGCCGAATCCAGTCCGCCATCAAGATATACAGCGGCAATGATCGACTCAACTACATCAGCCAGAATAGAATCCTTGTCTTGGCCGCTGCTCTGTTCTTCACCACGACCAAGACGGATAAATTGCCCAAAACCGTATTCTCTGGCAATTCCGGCCAGGGTGTCCTGGTCAACCATCTGCGACCTGAAGCGGGACAGGTCACCCTCGTTTGCCTCGGGAAAACGGAAAAATAGTGTTTCGGCCAAAACCATTCCCAATACGGCGTCACCAAGAAATTCCAAACGCTGGTAATTTCCTTTTCCTGCCTGTTCATGATCAAACGAAGGGTGCGTCAAAGCTCTCAAGGCAAGCCCTTGCTCCGTAAAATGATAATCCAAAAGCTGTTCAAGCTTCTCAAAATCGATCCTCACGCCCTCCCCCCCCTTTAATGACAAAACTATAGACACGCCAATAGGATTTAGCAACAGAAACCAACCTGACAAAGCTCGATTCATTTTGTAAACCCTGAAAACAATCTAAATTCAGTTGCCAATTCAGGGTGGCTTGCCTATAATTAAATATTTATGAAAGGAATGGAGATGGGATTGGGCTATTTCATAACCTTTGAAGGCATTGAGGGTAGCGGCAAGACAACGCAAATCATGCTGCTTGCCGAGCATCTGGAAATACTCGGGTATCAGATCGTGATGACTCGGGAGCCGGGAGGATGCCCTATCTCCGACAAAATTCGTTCAATTCTTTTGGATGCCGATAACCACAACATGTGTCCCATGACTGAACTGTTCCTGTATGCCGCCGCCCGTGCTCAACATGTGGCCGAGGTTATCAAGCCAGCCCTGGAATCAGGTTGCATCGTACTGTGTGACCGTTTTACCGATGCAACCATTGCCTATCAGAGTTGCGGCCGGGGCATTAAGCGGGACAAGATCGACACCCTCAATATCCTTGCTTGCGAAGATTTGCACCCTGATCTGACGGTCTTGATCGACTGTGATCCCGCTATCGGACTTATGCGGGCCAGACAACGTATCGAGGCAACTTCCGGCCCCCGTGAGGAACGTTTCGAGCTTGAGACTCTGGAATTCCATCACCGGGTGCGTGAAGGGTATCTTGGCATGACGTTGCAAGAGCCAGAGCGTTTCCTCAAAATAGCAGGCAACGGCGCCATCACTGATATCTTTGCAGCAATTGCAGAACAGGTCCAGAGCCGCCTCAAGGACGACAACCGTGGCGTTTGCTGATATCCTGGGGCATGAACGCATCGTGGAGGTGTTCAGACGGGCCATTCGTTCCGGCAAGACCTCACACTCCTATATATTTGAAGGGACGCCCGGCTGCGGTCGCAGGAAAACCGCTCTGGCGCTGATCCAGGCCCTCTTCTGCGGATCCTCTAATGATGACGCATGTGGCGCCTGCCTCAGCTGCCGCAAGGTGATTAGCGGCAATCATGCTGATATTCACTTTATTCAGCCGCTGCCGGACAAACGTGACATCAGCATTGATCAGTTGCGAGAAATGCAGCGTGAATTGGCCCTGCGACCTTACGAAGCATCTCGCAAGGCATGCATCCTGGAACCTGCCGAGCGGATGAGCGTGAACGCTGCCAACTCACTGCTCAAAACCCTGGAAGAGCCGCCAGGGAACGCAATTATCATCCTGCTTACTGAAAATGCCGACATGCTGTTACCAACCATTCGCTCTCGTTGCCAATTGGTACGTTTTGCGCCGTTGCCCCCGGAACATCTCAGGCTGCTTTTGGAACAAAACGGCATGGATGAAGCATCCGCCGCTACATTGGCCCAAATGGCCGGTGGAAGTATGCAGCGAGCACAGGAACTGGACAACGAATCGCTAACTGAGCGTCGCGAACTGCTGCTGAAGCACCTGTCACAGATAAATCTTGATCGCATTGTAACCGTCTTCGACGCTGCGGAGGAGTTGGGCGGCAATCGGGACAATGCCCTGGAAACCCTGGACCTGCTGCTTTCCTTTTCCAGAGACATGATACACCTTAGCGCCGGGAGCAATGACATCATCAATACCGCCATCCGCCCTGCCCTTGAATCACTGTCCAAGGGATTGAATCTCGAGCGTGTACTACAACTGGCCGACGATGTCATGGAGACCCGCCGCGCGGTACAGCGCAATGCCAACGTAAAGCTCGCCCTTGATCATCTCTTTATCAAGATGGCGCCGCAGCGCAGCCTGAAGCAATAGAACCATCAAGGAGGATTTCTTTGCCACGCATAGTAATCATACAATTCATAACAGCAGGCAAGCTGTACGACTTTAACGCCGCTGATCTTGATCTATCCCCTGGTGACCAGGTCATCGTGGAGACCGAACGCGGACTCAGCATTGGCTCTGTTGTCAAGGCTCCGCTTGAGCGCCCGGAGGATGAGACCACTACAACTCTTGCCACGATCCGGCGCAAGGCTACCCCGGAAGACCTTGTCACGCTTGAACAGAACGCCATCAAGGAAAAAGAGGCCCATGATTTCTGCATCAAACGCATCATGGAGCGGGGCATGCAGATGAAGCTGGTGCAGGTGGAATACCTGTTCGACGGCAGTAAGGCGATCTTTTTCTTCACCGCCGACGGTCGTGTGGATTTCCGCGACCTGGTCAAAGACCTGGCTCACTCCTTCCATACCCGCATCGAGATGCGCCAGATCGGTGTCCGCGACGAGTCCAAGATGGTTGGCGGAATCGGCATCTGCGGACGGGAATTGTGCTGTTGCTCGTTCCTGCGGGAATTTCAGTCTGTTTCGGTAAAGATGGCCAAGGAGCAGAATCTGGCGCTAAATCCCAACAAGATTTCCGGGCAGTGCGGTCGTCTGCTCTGCTGTCTGGATTATGAGTATGAGACCTACTGTAGTCTACGCAAGACCTTTCCAAAATGCGGAAAACGCGTGCGTACAGATTCGGTTACCGGTGTTGTAGATAAACTGAATATCCTGACCGGTAATATCACGCTAAAATCGGACGATGGCAAACTCGTTGTGATCAAAAAAATGGAAATTGTTGGTGAAGAATCTGCCGCTGATACGCCACCACAAAGGGTCGAGGCGCCTCCCCTTGCAGTACCTGCGCCCCAGAAAGTTCGTGAACGTCGGTCAGCGCGTCAGGAACGGAAGCCGACCGAGACACAGATCCAGCAGAAAGAGCCTGTAGTCCTTGCGCCTGCTGTAGAGGGCGTGATTGAAAACCCTCAGTCCGAAGGTAAGTCCCGTCAAGCTCGTAAGAAAAACCGCTTCCGCAAACACGGGCATCGCAAAAACCAGGATGGCGGTTCAAGCGGCAACACGCCACCAGTAACAGGAGCATGATTATGAAACCTGCATTCTACGTAACCACCCCCATATACTATGTCAACGATGTACCTCATATCGGTCATGCCTACACCACCGTGGCCGGTGACGTACTGGCTCGATACAAAAGGTTGATGGGCTATGAGGTCTACTTCCTTACCGGAAGCGACGAGCATGGACAGAAAGTGGAAAAAGCCGCCACAACCGCCGGTGAAACACCGCTGGAACTTGCTGACAGAGTGGTAAAACGCTTTCAGGCTCTCTGGGAACGTCTTGGGATTTCCCACACCAATTTCATCCGCACCACCCAGGAACGCCACAAAAAGGGTGTTGCCCATATCTTCAAAGACATCCTCGAAAAGGGTGATATCTACCTTGGCGAATACGAAGATTGGTACTGCACCCCTTGTGAAACATTCTGGCCCGAAACTCAATTAATCGATAACCGCTGCCCTGACTGTAACCGCCCGGTGGAAAAACTCAAGGAGGAGTCCTACTTCTTCCGCATGAGCAAATATCAGCAGATGCTACTGGACCATATCGAGGCACATCCTGATTTCATTCAGCCCAAGAGCAAGCGCAATGAGATCATCTCCTTTGTAAAAGAGGGGTTGCGCGACCTGTCCGTATCACGCACCACCTTTTACTGGGGCATACCAGTGCCCGGCAACGAAAAACATGTTATTTACGTCTGGTTTGACGCCCTGACCAACTACATAAGCGCCCTTGGTTATCCCGATGCGACACCGGAATACCAGCGTTTCTGGCCGGCCAGTGTGCATCTGATCGGCAAGGATATCCTGCGCTTCCACACCGTCTACTGGCCTACCTTTCTGATGGCGGCCGGACTGCCTCTGCCGGAGAAGGTCTTTGCCCACGGCTGGTGGACCGTAGAGGGGCAGAAGATGAGCAAAAGCCTGCAAAACGTGGTTGAACCCAACATGCTGATCGATAAATACGGCGTTGACGTAGTCAGGTACTTTCTGCTGCGCGAGGTCCCTTTTGGTCTGGATGGCGATTTTTCCCACACAGCCCTTGTCCAGCGCCTCAATTTTGATCTGGCCAATGATCTGGGCAACCTTCTCAGTCGCTCCACAGCAATGGCGGTCAAATATTTCAACGGAGTACTGCCGTCGGTTGCCGAACTGACGGAAATCGATCTGGCCCTGAAGAAAAAAACCGGGGATATGGTCTCAAACGTAGCCGCCTGCATGGATGACCTGGCCTTCAGTAAGGCTCTCCAGGCGATCTGGGAAGTTGTATCGGCCGGCAACAAATACATCGACGAAACCGCCCCATGGACCTTGGCCAAAGATCCGGCTAACAAGGATCGGCTGGCCACGGTCATGTACTGCCTGCTGGAGTCACAGCGCGTCGTGCACTGCATCCTGTCGGCCTTTATGCCCGCTACTGCGGAAAAGGCACTGGCTTCTCTGGGGTGGGATGAAACGGTTTCTAAAGAAGGACTGACGTGGGGCGGTTTGAAGGCCGGAGCGACCATAACCAAGGCTGAAGCGCTGTTTCCGCGGTATGAGGAAAAGGAATAGAGAAATTTCCCTACTCCACTTGTTTCATATTAACGAGTGATAAAAAGAAGTCCTCCAGGTCTCTGCGTTTGGTCTCCACAAGAACCACTTCCGTACCGGCTTTGTTTACCTCGCCCATAAAGGCGTTGAATGCGGTACAGGGAACGTAGAATTCAGAGACAGAACCGGTACGGCGAACCTCTTCCAGACCTGCAAAAGATCCGGACTCTGCATCCGGCAGCTGCAAATGAACCAAATATCCTTCTACTCCGCTTCTCAGGATATTCTCCACCCTGTCCACCGCCACCAGACTCCCCTTGACTATGACCCCTACCCGGTCACAAACCTTTTCAACATCATCGGTAATATGGGTACTGAAAAAGACACATTTGCCACGCATTTTCAGGTCAATGATAATGTCCTTCACGAGCGCCCGGCCAATGGGGTCCAGTCCGCTCATCGGCTCATCAAGGATATACACATCCGGATCATGGACAAGCGCCTGGGCCAGCCCCACCCGTTGCACCATCCCCTTGCTATAACCCCGCATTGGCCGTTTTCTGGCCTCCCACAGGTCCAGTTGTTTCAGTATTTCATCGGAACGCCGTTTCAGCAATGCCGCATCCATCCTGAATTGTGAACCGACAAACACCATATACTCCTCGGCGCTCAGATAATCATAGAATGCAGGGTTTTCTGGGAGAAAACCAACATTACGACGGGAATCAGTCTGGCCGGAGTCTATACCCATGATGCGGGCTGCGCCACTG
>JBAYZR010000021.1:0-18709 GCA_041672425.1 Pedobacter sp.
GGGATAATAATCAACCCCTCTCCCACTGGGAGAGGGTGGCCGAAGGCCGGGTGAGGGGACAAGGCAGGGTTTTAGCGCTAATGCAATTACCTAACCGGACAACGCTGAATAAAAGTCAAGAAAGAGGCTATCCCGCCTTGGTCAAAGGCAGTTCATCATTAGCGGCAGCGGCGTTACTGAACCATATGGTAAATACAGTGCCGTTGCCTGGTACGCTGGCCACCTCGATTCTGCCGCCATGCGCATCAACTATCTGACGACACTGGTATAAGCCTATACCCAGCCCGTTTTTTTTGGATGTCCTGAATGGCTTGAACAATTCCGTACGAATAAAGCTGGCTGTCATACCGCATCCACAATCCGTCACCCTGATATAGGGAACACCAACAGAAGCGCCGACTTCCATTACAATCGGTTCATCTGAACCAGAAGCCTCGACAGCGTTCATGAGGAGATTCATGACTACTTTCTGGATCTCCTCTACATCAACACGGACCAGATGAGCTGTTCCCGACACTATGATCTTCCTGGCCGTGAAAAGGGCTGCTGTATTTTTTACCAGCTCCAATATGTTGACCAACTGCGGGGTATAGAGTTCTTTTTCTCCCAGGTTTTTCAGACTGGCGATCAACTTCTGCATTTTCTCAACGGTATTGCCCAGTGACATAAGCATATCCTGCTGAAATACCGGGTTTGATATATGCTTGGCGCCATTTTCTACAATTAGTGAAAGATTTGAAACCTGATTTTTTAAATCATGTGCAACAAATGTTGCTACATTACCAATCACCTCTATTTCGCGAGCTTGGGTGATCTGTTCCGACAGTGTTTGATGAAGAATAGCCAGAGAGGCCTGCCGGGCTATGGTTTTCATAAGGTCGTAATCTTCATAGATATAGGCCTCATCTTCTTTGATAACACGTCCCAGCGTGATAAAACCTTCAATCTGTTTGCCATCAAAAAGCGGGACAACGAATGATATCTTGTTGTTCACAAACAATCGTTCATTTTCAGCCATGATTTCGGGGTTATTATCATTGATACAAACAACCCAAGTCCGCTCTTCCATGAAGCTGATCAGTGAATTTCCGCGCTTTATCACATCCTCAATCGTCTTCATTTGATACCCGGACGTCATGCTGTATCCGCCACAACTCTCATCGTACAGAAAAAGAGCCGCTCCTTCGATCCCGAAAACCTCGCAATAAGCAGACAAAATCCGTTGCAGAAGTTCTTCACCCGAGCGTGATGTGGATAGCTGCATCGTGAAATTCAGCCATTGGGTACGGTAATCATACTTATTCTGATAAAAGTTCTTGTGCAGCACAACCTTTACTTCACGTCTGACCCTTCCGGACAAAAATAACAGCAGAAGTGCAATACCAAGCAGGAAAGCAAATGAAACCGTTACTGTTCGTGGAAAAGAATAACCAAAGTGTTGCATCCCCTCGCCCATAAAACCGATCATGAGCAAATAGATACCAACCGCAATAAGAACAACCGACTTGAAAGCCGCCTGGCGTGAAACCTCGATCCGAACCGTGCCACGACGAAACGACAATGAGTATGCCACCATGGCCGCAGCTATAAGGTACATAAAGGAGCGAACCGGCAGATAATTCATGTTAAGAGTGCGGTATAACAACGCTTGGCTATAATAAAAAATCAGAACCGCCAGGATGATCCCAAGACCGATGATGTCATACTTGATCTTGGACTGGGCGCCTGGCGATGCATTGGTAAAGGTTTTCTCAAAATGCATCAGCGCAAACACCAGACAAGCCATGATCCAAAGGTAATAGAAGTATCCGATATTCTGGAGAAAGACCATACTCTCTTCGGGAAAATCGGGGGCATACAAAAATTTATCGAGGGGTAATAGAATTGGCAGCAGCGAGGTAAGAAACGTAACTACAAGCGTCCCCCGCAACAGTATTCCTATCTTCCAAGGGCCACTTTGACGGGCAAACGTCAGACTGCTGATAATCCATAACGGCGGAAGCAGAGATTCGGCGATAATCGCGCACCTCTTCCAGAAGAAAGCATCTGTGGACGATGTAAGCGCCTTCAGGTCGAACAGTTCAAGCAGAGCAGTAACCACCAGAGCCATGCAAAGATATACACTGGAACGGGATCGTTCCAGATACAGAAAGAAACCGCCGAGTGCCAGCAGGGCAATAGCAGCTGATATGGAAATTACTATATTGGTCATATTATTCCGGGCTAATAGCTTATATGCGCTGATCCTTATTCCGGTAAAAATTCATGCATAGTCGGCAATAAATCCCTGATGAAACGTTCTCCAATTGCCACCGCTCCCTGCTCATCGGACTCAAATGGCACGGAAATACGAATAAATGATGCGTCCCGACGACGGTTAATGATTGAATTGACAATCTCGGCAATTTTAAGCGAGTACTCATCACTGATGGTCTTATCCTGAACCTGGAACCAGTAAAGGAACATTTGCCGATTGTCTCCCTTTCGGTAAACAGCCTGTACCAGATTTATCTTCGAACCTGAAACATCCAAAAGCCTCCTTTTTGTGGAAACCTCAAACCAGCCACTGCCCGGAAGGCAATGCTTGGGTGAATGGATCTCGCCGCTGTCCTTGCCGCCGCCATGGTATCCGATATAGAGATCCACCAGTTTCCCATCAGCAGCTTCATAACGCCGTGTAAGGGTATCGGTAGCCCTCAGAACCTTCTGAATATTATCCGCCATGGCAAACTCCTGTGTCATGCGCCACCCGGACACAACCTTCGGAAACTGATCAAAGGTTTTATTCATCGGAACCTCAAGGTCCTTGTGCAGGTTCAGATACAGGGCAACTGTTGTCAGCAAGACGAATACGGAAACAAATTTCACAACCATTGACTTCCGGCCTCCGGCTTCTGCCCCCTGCCGCAAGTCTGAAGCCTGAAGTTCCATGCCTGTCAATTGCTGATCATTTCCTGGAGTCTCTGGCGCAATATCTGATATCTGTTTTTTTCCCCTTCCCAAAAGGGTTCCCAAGGAAACCAGCATTGCCATTGCCATGGCAAAAACCACCATACCGGCAAATTCATGAAAAAAACCTTCCGCTGCCTTGGCGCCCCAGTACTGAGCAAGCACGCCGGTTACGATAACCCGGACAGCATTGCTAAAAATTGCAATCGGAACAGCAGCACAAATCATGACCAACCGTTTAAACGGTGATATTTTCAGAAAGAAGGCAAGGGCCACTGCCAAAGCCAGCAAAGAGATCAGCGACCGTATGCCGCTACAGGCATCCGCCACCTCCAATGTCAGGGCTGGAAACATGATAATGTTACCTTCGCGTATTACCACAATCCCAAGCATTTGCAAGGTCAACACCGACACCTTTGTAACAAAGATCTTTAGCGGGAAGGCCACTGCATCATAGATAATATAGGGAATCGGGATCATGAAGATCAGAAAGGCTAAGGAAAGCAGGGCAATCCTGAATACGTACGTTCCGAAAAGATACAGAACCAAGCCGGCCAGTATAACAATCAGCGATGATCTCATGCTGAAAAATTCTGTTCCGAGCCAACCTACCAGCAGTTGCAGCAGGCCCAACAGAATCACAGCCAGTCCGGCATTCCATGGAATTACCGGAGTCTTTTTCAATTCATCCCAGCGGGTGTACAGAAAATAACCGGCAATCAGCGGGACGATAAAACCATGGGAGTAGTTTTCGTCCTTATACCAATCCTGCACCATAGAAGGGAAAATTTTCCAGTACAGTCCACTCAGCAGTAATACTACACCGATTAAATAGACTCGGTACGTGCGACCATATTCAGCAACTGTCATGATTGGCGCCTTTTACTTAATCTTATAATTTTACTCTTCTGCCGGAACGTCGCATAAAACAATTTCTCCCTAAAGCCTCCAGACCCTGATTCCAGAGGCCTTCATGACCTTCTGATCATAAATCCCCTTCACGTCAATCAGCACCGGATTAGCCCCCATCAATCGCAATAACGCCACGCTGCCCCAAGACCTGAACTGTTCATGAGACACCGCAGCCACTACGGCAGCCGCTGGTTTGAGTTCCTCAACAGGACACAATGTTACTCCATATTCGTGAACAGCCTCAGTGGGATCTGCATACGGGTCGCACACTTGAACAACAACACCATAATCCGCCAGCTCACGAATGATGTCGATCACCTTGGAGTTACGCAGATCGGGACAATCCTCTTTGAAGGTCAGCCCCAGTATCGTTACAGTGCATCCCAGAATATTGTGTCCGGCGAGAATCATCTCCTTGACCGTACGCTGAGCGATAAATTTTCCCATGCCGTCATTGATCCGTCGCCCGGCCAGGATTACCTGTGGGATGTAGCCGATTTTTTCCGCCTTGTGGGTCAGGTAATAAGGATCGACGCCAATGCAGTGCCCCCCCACCAGACCCGGTTTGAATTTGAGAAAGTTCCACTTGGTGCCGGCAGCTTCCAGAACATCATTGGTATCAATACCCATACGGTCAAAGATCAGCGCCAGTTCGTTCATCAGCGCGATGTTCAGGTCGCGCTGGGTATTTTCAATAACCTTGGCGGCCTCGGCGACCCTGATGGAGGCAGCACGGTGGACTCCAGCCGTTACCACCGATTCATACACCCCGGCAACGATCTCCAGAGTCTCGGCATCCTGACCCGACACGACTTTTTTTATCTTGGTAAAGGTATGTTCCTTGTCGCCCGGATTGATGCGCTCCGGGCTGTAACCGACAGTAAAGTCAGTCCCGCAACAGAGACCGGAGACCTTTTCCAGAATCGGCACGCACTCATCCTCTGTCACGCCCGGATAGACCGTTGACTCATAAACAACGATATCACCTTTTTTCAGCGCCTTGCCAACCGTCTCTGATGCCTTGAACATCAGGGTCAAATCAGGCTGGTTTGCCTCATCCACCGGTGTCGGCACGGCTACTATGTGAAAATCCGCTGTGGCCAGTTCTTCAAAGGTATTGGTAAAAAGAATGTCAGCGGCCAGCAGATCTTCCCTGGTTACCTCGCCGGTCCGGTCATGGCCGGACCGCAGTTCGCTGATTCTCTGCAAATTGATGTCAAACCCAACCGTTTGACGCACCTTGCCAAAGGCCACCGCGACCGGCAACCCTACATAACCGAGACCAATAACAGAGATAATACGATCTGAGTCCACAAATGCTCCTTTAGTTAACTTAGTAGGCTGGATTGTCATGCAGAACAGCATGCGACATACAACAGCAATAATTTACCCATCATACAGATATATTTGATATTTTCAATGATTGAATATTCCGGTTCTTGCCAGGCGGCAATACAAATGAAGTAAATAAGTGACTTTGAATAAACCTGGAGACCAAGATATCGACCAGTACCAGGCAGCCCTAGCCAAGTTTCAGTTCATCCAATGACAAGCGATATCCAGGCAGAAATTTATCCATGAAATAGCTCACCTCGGGCAGTGGGCTAGCTGCAAGATGTTCCTGATGCTCCAATCCGGCACGGCGAAACTCCAGGTTTCCTGACTTTTCCTCCTCGATACACTTGGCCAGTGCCGCGATTTTGTCAGCCGCCTTGACCAAGGCAACATACGCCGCTTCACCCTCAAAGAAGAAGAGCGGCTCGTACCCTCGCGCCAACTCGGGTGGAAGCATGGCCAGAAGCTTGCGTCGCGCCCGATCCTCCAGTTGGTGAAACGAGCGTTTGAAGTTCGTATTAAAGTGTTTGACCGGTGTTGGCATGTCCCCGGTGAAAATCTCGCTGGCATCGTGAAACATGGCGTACAGGGCTGCCCGGCCTGGGTCCAGGTCTCCGTTAAAATAGGTGTTACGGATCATTACCAGGGCATGGGCGATCACTGCCACATCCAAGCTGTGTTCCTGGATATTCTCCGGCACGGTATTGCGCATAAGCCCCCAACGGCTGATGTACTTCATCCGCGAGAGAAATGCGAAAAAATCATATTGATCTGGCGCTATGTCGCACTTTTTCATTGTCATACCCTTTCATACGGTTCAAACAACCGCTTGTATTCATCCAGAGCAAAGCGATCAGTCATCCCGGCGATATAGTCACACACCACCCTGTGCAGACCAAAAATATCGATACGTGATCGATATTTGGGAGGAAGCAGATTCGGGTAGCGTAAATAGGTTTCAAAGAGCCGGGTAATAAACAATTCCGCCTTGACCCGCATCTTGTCCACCTTGTAGTGACGATAGAGATGTTCAAAAAGGAACTTCTTCAGTTCCTGATTCTGTACAGTGACCCCTGCACTGAAGTGGACCACGGGCCGATTAACCCGACGCAAGTCATCCAGCGTTATGATACCAAAATCCTCCAGTTTTGCACTGATGGTGGCGCAGAGGTCGCTAATCAGCAAGCCGATCAAGGCGCTTATGGTCTGGTACATAAGGCGCTTGTCATCTATGCCCGGATATTTTTGGCGCACACCAGCGCTGACCTGTTCCCACAGGCTGATACAGCCAAGCATATTCATTGTGATGTAGCCAGATTTCAGACCATCGTCGATGTCGTGATTGTTGTAAGCAATCTCGTCGGCATAGTTGATGATCTGGGCCTCAATGGAGGGGATCACGCCCGGCAGGAACCCGGTCATCGTGGAAAGCGGCGCATCGTATGGACTGGCATGCTTGATAATACCCTCACGCACCTCCCAGGTCAGATTGAGGCCATTAAAGCCGGGATAACGCTCTTCCAGCTGATCTACAACCCGGAAGGACTGCAGGTTGTGCTCGAAGCCGCCATAATTTGACATCAGACAATCCAGCACTGTCTCGCCGGTGTGGCCGAAGGGTGTATGCCCCAGGTCGTGGGCCAGGGCCAGGGCCTCGGTAAGCTCCTCGTTCAGGTGAAGCTTCCGGGCAATTGCCCGTCCGATCTGGGCAACCTCCAGGGAGTGTGTCAAACGGGTGCGATAATAATCCCCTTCATGGTTGACAAACACCTGGGTTTTGTACTCCAGACGCCGAAAGGCTGCGCAGTGAATAATACGGTCCCGGTCCCGCTCAAAGGCCGGTCGGTTGTCGCGAAACTTCTCAGGATGTTTCCTGCCACGCGACAATGCACTGGTGCAGGCATAACCGGCCAGATCGGGACGTTCGGTGGATTCAAGCATACGATCACCTCGTAAGTAACGATCCCTAAACCTGATAATCAGGAGAAGTGAGTTAACTTCTAATAACTACACCAGCCAGCCAGGAGGCGCAAGCATAGAAAAGTCAGTCGGCGCTTCCCTGATCCTGGCGCACAATAGAGAAAGCCCTCCTGTAAAAGCAAGGGCTTTCCTGTTTAGTTGTAGTAAAACAGCGCTGTCAGGCTAATCTATAGGAACTACGCTTCAGCTTTGCGATCCTTCAGGGCAAATGTAAGCAGTGCGGCAAAGACGAGCAGTCCGCAGGCAGCATAGAACGAGCTGTTGAAATTGCCTGATGCGACCTTAAGCATCTCAGCCACACGTACCAGTACAAGTCCGCCGACGCCCCAAGCGGTAAAGAGGCAGCCGTAGTTGATGCCGAAGTTTTTCAGGCCCCAGAGGTCCTTCGCATATGAAGGGAAGAGACAAAGGTTTGCACCGTAATTGAAGCCGATGAAGGAAGCAAGCAAAACCAGCATGATCGGATTTGCCTCGCCGCCGGTTATAAAGATGGCTGCGATCATCAGAGATGCCTGGAACAGGAGCACCAATAAAAGAGTATAACGCCTGCCGATCTTATCGGAAAGGAGACCCGCTACAACACGCCCGCCAGCATTGCCGATAGCCATGACCGCCACTGCGATAAATGCGTTTGCGCCCATGCTCTTTTTAGCCATTCCCGCGATGCTGCCGATCACCATGAGACCGGCGCCGGCGCCGATGAAAAATATGAACCAGAGGATATAAAACTCGACTGTGGACAACAATTGAGAAGGCAACATATCAACTGCTATGGCTTTTTTGACGGTAGATCCCGCTGCCGGGGCGCCACCAGGGACATATCCCTGCGGTGGGTTCTGGAGTAAGTTGGAAAGACCGCATACTACCACTGTAAAGCCAATCCCCAAATAAAGCATTGACTTCTGTATTCCAAAATTGGCAAGAAGGTAGCTGCCCAATGGAGCAATATAAATCGGAGCAAGACCGAAACCGGCAACGACGATACCGGCAATCATACCTGTTTTTGCGGGAGGGAACCACTTGAGGGCCGGAGGGGTTGCAGAGGAATAGCCAAAGCCCATCCCAAGACCAAACAGCACGCCGAAGCCAAGAATCCACATGGCATAACTATTGGTTTGAGAACAGATTATAAACCCGCACCCCACAAGCACCCCGCCCATCATGGCTGTGTATCTTGGGCCGATCTTGTCCTGTAGTTTGCCGGCAATAATCATGGCAAAGGCAAACAAAAGACAGGATAAAGCATAGGGGTCGTTAATCGATGCCTTGTCCCAGGTGAATGCATCAGGTCCGCCATTTTTGATGGAGTCCGAGATTGCCGCTTTGAAAATACTCCATGCGTAGAGGATGCCCAGGGCAAGATTTATACCTGTCCCAGACAAAGTGACTACCCAGCCTTTGTTCGATTCTGATTGTGTCATTGTCCTACCTCCTCATTTTTTGGGTTTCTTCCAAATTTCGTGAGTTGCATAATTCCTCCTTAGTGATAGGCCTGGGCCTTCTGTATCGCATATTAGTACTTAACCAGCTTACCCAGTTCGTTGGGAAATCGGTCTACCAGCTCCATATATTTCGCGCACTCGGTATATTTGGCACTGCAATAACGAATTATCATATTTACATCATGAGGCGATATGTAGCCGCAGCCAACATCGCAGTAATCATCATTTTTGCCGTAGAATGGACAGATGTTTGATTTTTCCATTTATACGCCTTTCGTAATGCATTCAATTTTATAAATGCACAGAGTGTGCCAACACGCATAACCATTCGTTTTATTTAATTGTTTCAATAAATTGTACTGTTTACCAAATTATATAACTGTATTATTAACATGATTATTTTCGCACTTTTGCAAATACATCCGTTCATTTGGACTGACATCTTGTGATATATCGTGCGATACAAAGGCAGGCGCAATCCTCGGACTGCCTTGTTATTCAGGCCTTTTATACGTTTAGATACTTATTCAGAAGGTCTATTTGCAAAAATGCAAATAGCGTTTTAAAATTGTTTTGCATAATTGCAAATTAAAAAAGAGGATTGATGGAAACAGGCAGAATTAAATTGACTACAGTTGGGACTGATTTTGACGCGACCCTGGCGCACTGCCCCACTCAATTGACTTTGTCAATACACTCTGTTAGAAATAGACGCTGTTTTTATATATCACTACTAAGGAAATATAATGGAAGAGTTTCTTTTCAAGCTATCCGTCATGCTCGTGCCGGGTATGCTTGCTATCGTCTGCCACGAGGTTTCCCATGGCTATGTTGCCTGGCGCTTTGGCGACCCCACAGCCAGGATGATGGGACGGCTGACCCTCAACCCGCTGAAGCATATCGATATCATTGGTACTTTAATGATATTTATCTTCGGGATTGGTTGGGCCAAGCCAGTGCCGGTAGTATTCGAGAATCTGCACAACCCAAAACGCGATATGATATGGGTTGCAGCGGCTGGTCCCATAACCAACATTACCCTGGCTATTTTTTCTGCCTTTGCCCTGCGTGGTATTGTGTCTATCGGCAACCATGCTACATCTGTTTCATCAATCTCAATGTTTCTGGAACCGCTGGTAATGATGCTGGCCTTCTCGGTTTATATAAATCTGCTACTGGCGATATTCAACATGATTCCAGTGCCGCCGTTGGATGGTGGCCGTGTACTGTCAGGACTGTTGCCTTACCGTCAGGCCGCTGCCATGTCGCGTATTGAACCCTATGGCATGATTATCATCATCCTGCTGGTGTTCTTCACCAATATTTTTTCGTATGTAATCTCACCATTACTTCGCATTGGGGTACATCTGCTTGCCGGTCCGCAGGGCGATCTGGTACTGGGTGTCACTCAATTGATGATGAGATGAATCTCAAAGGAGCAATTACACAATGAAACAACGCGTTGTCAGCGGCATGAGGCCTACTGGGCGTCTACACATCGGTCATTACCACGGGGTTCTTGAAAACTGGATTCGGATTCAGGATGATTTTGATTGTTTTTTCTTTGTAGCTGACTGGCATTCTCTTACCACGGAATACGCCGATACCGCTGGGATCAAGGACAATATTCGCGAGATGGTACTGGACTGGGTGGCCTTTGGCCTTGATCCTTCAAAAAGCCTTGTTTTCCGACAGAGCATGGTACCGCACCATGCCGAGTTGAACCTGATACTCTCCATGATCACTCCGGTCTCCTGGCTGGAGCGTTGCCCTACCTACAAGGAAATGCAGGAAAACCTGGATACCAGGGATCTTTCCACATTCGGTTTTTTGGGTTATCCAGTCCTGATGGCGGCAGACATTATTCTTTACAAGGCCACCCGCGTACCGGTGGGGCAGGACCAGTTGCCACATCTTGAGATTACCCGTGAGATCACCCGGCGATTCAATCATCTCTATGGCAATGTTTTTCCCGAGCCGGAGGCGCTGCTGACCGAGACCCCCAAGCTGCTTGGCCTGGATGGCCGGAAGATGAGCAAATCCTACGGCAATTCCATCTACCTTTCCGACACGGCCGAGGAGACCGCCAAAAAGGTTATGTCCATGATGACTGACCCGGCCCGGGTGCGTCGTAACGATCCCGGCGAGCCAGACGTTTGTGTGGCCTTTAACCTGCACCGTATCTATGTGCCGCTGGAAAAGCTGGAGGATATTATGCCTGCCTGCCGCAACGCTGCCATTGGTTGCGTGGATTGCAAGCGGATCCTGATCGGCTGCATGAATGAACGTTTGGCTCCGTCCAGGGCAAAGCGGGTGGAAATGGCAGCGAATCCCGGTTTCGTGGATGACCTGCTGCTGGACGGCAGCCGCAAGGCATCGTTGATCTCAGATGTTGTCATGGCTGAGGCTCGGGCAGCATTGAAGTTGTGATTATGAAAACCGGATCTAACAGGATATGATTACTCCGCTAATGGAGGAAAACCTCACACTTGACGGGTTGCATGAAACCTATAGTGTGCATCTGGACAAGTTTGAAGGCCCGCTGGATCTGTTGCTTCATCTAATCAAAAAAAACGAGTTGGATATCTGCGATATCCCCATCTCTGTTATCACCCAACAATACCTGGATTACATAAAATTGATGAAGGAGCTTAATCTGGAAGTGGCTGGCGACTTCCTGCTGATGGCCTCTACCCTGCTGCATATCAAATCCCGCATGTTACTTCCAAAAGATGAGCAGGAAGAAGTGGAAGAAGAAATTGATCCCCGTGCCGAACTGATTCAACGACTTCTGGAGTACCAGCAATATAAGGAAGCCGGAAAGGTTTTGGAGGCGCGACCGCTATTGGGGCGCGAGGTCTTTACGCGATCCTGTCCGGAGCCACTGCTCCTTGAAGCCCAAAACGATGAGGGTTTGCTGGAACTGGAACTGTTCGACCTTGTTGATGCATTTCGCTCGTTGTTGGTACGCATCCCTGACGAAAGCTTCCATGACGTGGCGGCGAGCGAAACTCTAAGCATCGCTGATTGTATAAACGATATCCTCTCCTTGCTCCAGGAACAGGATATGGTACTCTTTGACGATCTTGTGCGGGATGAAATGACCAGGGAATTAGTTATAGTAACCTTTCTGGCGATCTTGGAGTTGTGCCGACTTAAGTTGATTCGTATCTTCCAGGGTGGTCAACATGGCAGTATCTGGTTTGTTCCTGCGGTGTTACAGGAACCAGCAGAACAATTTAACTGACTAGATGCAACGTTAGCTGCAAATTTATTTCCAAGGGGAAAATGTCATGAGCATGCTTACGGAGTTTAAGGAGTTTGCGGTAAAGGGAAATGTCGTTGATATGGCGGTAGGTGTAATCATCGGCGGGGCTTTTGGTAAAATAATCACATCCCTTGTTGGTGATGTGATTATGCCGCCGATTGGTGTCGCATTGGGTGGCGTAGACTTTTCCAGTTTATCGATTATCGTGCAGGAGGCCATGGATAAAAAACCCGCCGTTGTTATAAGTTACGGGAAATTTCTACAGACTGTCATAGATTTCATAATTATTGCTTTTGTCATATTTATGGCGGTAAAAGCTATGAATTCTATTAAAAAACAGGAAGCAGCAGCGCCTGCGGAGCCAGTGGCGCCACCAAATCAAGAGGTGTTGCTTGCGGAAATTCGTGATCTGCTCAAGGACAAAAAGTAGCAGATTATCCTTTATTAGAATAATGAGGGCATAGCAACAACCTGCTTGTAAAGGACGGCTTTCCCCAACCATGTCATTAGCATCAATTGTTGAAAGTATTGTCTTTGCTGCAGACTCACCCTTGTCGCTGGATCGGATGTGTGAGATGCTGCACGAATTTGAACGTGAGGATATTAAAACTGCCTTGGTCGAGCTGGGCAGGTTTCATGAGGGGCGATCCGGAGGTTTTCGACTGGTAGAGGTGGCTGGTGGCTGGCAGTTCAGAACCTGTTCTGTGTACCAACAATACGTGACGCGTCACGTCAAGACAAAGTCAATCAAGTTTTCACCATCGGCGCTGGAAACACTTGCAATTGTTGCCTACCGCCAACCAGTGACTCGTACTGAGGTTGAATATCTGCGCGGAGTAGACTGCGGGGGAGTTTTAAAAACCCTTCTGGAGAAAAAACTGGTCCGGATACTTGGTAAAAAGGATATTCCAGGACGACCGTTAATATATGGCACATCAAAGGAATTTCTTGAAATATTCGGACTTAAGGACTTAAAAAGTCTGCCGACGCTTAAAGAAATACAGGCTCTGGACGAAGCTCCTCATTATGAACAGCAAAATGAACTTCCGCTGGGTGATTTTACTTTAGTAAGTTAGGAGCTGTAAATAAATGACTTGGTTATATTGCGCTCAGATTCGGGTCAGATTTGGCTGAACTGATTGAGGCAAACCGCAGACGTAGCAGAGCTACGTTGAGGATTTGGTGATTGAAGTTCGGTCAAAGATGGCCTGAAGATGAGATGCAAGATGGCCATGTTATTTTTTTACAGCTCCTTAGCTGGTTATCAGGGGTGGGAGGTGAGATATGCGACGGCAGTCTACAGTTGCAGGACAATTTTATACCGGTAGTGCGGATCTGCTCCGAAGTGATCTGGCAGGGATAATTCCTGTTGTAAATCAAAGAAAGAAGGTACTTGGCATCATTGCGCCTCACGCAGGCTATATGTATTCCGGCGCCGTAGCAGGTAAGGGGTATGCCCGCATCGAGATTCCTTCAACCGTACTGATCATCGGACCCAACCACCATGGCGCAGGGGCAGCTGTAGCCCTCTATCCTGATGGCGAATGGTTAACCCCCCTGGGAACTGTACCTATAAATCATCGCCTGAACGGGCTACTTCGACTGCATGTCCCCTTTGTCCAATCCGATTCCGTAGCCCATCAACTTGAACATTCCCTGGAAGTGCAGGTACCCTTTATCCAGTACCTTTGTCCTGATGTCAGCATTGCTGCCTTGTGCCTGGGATATGGTGATTATGCAGCGGTGAAGCAGATCGGAGATGGAATTGCCGCTGCAATACGTGCTTATGGCGAAGAAGTGCTTATTGTTGCCAGCTCGGATATGACCCACTATGAATCGGCTGAATCAGCCCGGCGCAAGGACAATCAGGCCTTGGAACGGGTCTTGGCTCTGGATCCCGAGGGTTTATTGCGTATTTGCCGTAGCGAACACATTACCATGTGCGGCGTTGTGCCGACAGCAGTCATGCTGGTGGCTGCCGGAGAGTTGGGAGCAAAGCAGGCTGAGTTGGTGAACTATGCAACCAGCGGCGATGTCACCGGCGACAATCACCAGGTGGTTGGTTATGCCTCGGTAACTGTCTGGTAATATTCATGCAGGTGATAGCGTCATCTATTTGATCCCTGGTTTGCCGAGTGCCTTATACAAAACCATCTCCTCCCACGAAAGAACTCACCACATGCCATCCTCCATAATCACCGATCTCCAGAAAGAGTTGCTAAGGAGCTGTAAAAAAATAACATGGCCATCTTGCATCTCATCTTCAGGCCATATTTGACCGAACTTCAATCACCAACTCCTCATCGCAGCCGGTCTTTCTCCGTTCCAGCCGGAATTTGCAGCCGTAAAGGCTGGCAGACTGATGCTGGAAGAGATTCGCGAGGATGATCCCCGACTGGCAGGCGGAAGGTTATCATGTCAAACTCTTTTTTCTGACTCTCCCCTCAGCTGAAATGGCTATCGCCCGTGTTGCCGAAAGAGTGCGGCAAGGTGGGCATAACGTTCCGGAAGAGGTCATACGAAGGCATTTTACCGCAGGGTGCGCAAATTTTGATATCATGTATCGAGAGCTGGTTGATTCCTGGGCACTCTTTGACAATGCCGGAGACGAACCGCAACTAATAGACTGGAGTGAAAAACCATGAATAAGAACTCAATAACACAGGCAAAAGACCGTGACATGGCCAATTCAATCAATGCAATCCGCCGTGCCGCGAAACGCGCCCGCCAGATTGCCGAACAGACTGGAACCGCCCTGATAGTCCGGCATGGCGAGCAGATAGACCGAGTAACAGTGACTGATCAGGAAGCCTTGCCGAAGCAGACGGTTGGAGAACCATAGTGGGACAAGCTGAATATCATCAGCAGCGATACCATGAATTTTATGGGGAGGAACTATGAACCAGGAAGACATCCGCTGGATTCAGCGATTCAACAATTTCAGCAAGGCTTTGAGCCAATTGCGAAAATTTATAGCAAAAGGCGAATTAAATGAACTTGAGGAACAAGGACTGATACAAGCGTTTGAATATACCTACGAATTAGCATGGAACACAATTAAGGATTATTTTGAAACCCAGGGGGAAACCAACATCAACGGTAGTCGCGACTCCTTTCGCCTGGCATTTCGACGTGGCATCATCGAAGACGGCGAATTATGGATGGATATGGTAAAAAGCCGAACCCTTACCAGCCATACCTATAACGAAGACATAGCCAGGCAGATAGCGGACGCTATTACTGAAAAATATTTTTTGGAGTTTGAAAAACTCCATAACACACTACAATCATTGCAAGAACAAAATATATGACACATCGCTTTGGACTAAAAGAACAAACCATCCAGCAAATATGCGGTGTATTTGCCAATTACCCTCAAGTTGAAAAAGCCATTCTCTATGGATCTCGTGCTAAAGGGAATTACAAAAAAGGCTCAGATATTGATCTGACGTTGTGCGGTGGAGCAGACTTGACCCTCAATATCCTCTATAAAATTCTGGATGAACTTGATGATCTTCTCTTGCCGTACACGATAGACCTTTCGATTTTCTTGCACATAAACGATCCGGATGTCATCAAGCATATCCGACGTGTTGGCGTAACTTTTTACGAAACACACTCGGAAAACCAGCCAGCAAGGTAGGGTGGGCATAGTTTCACCATGTCCACGCGGAACAATGCAACAACTGGCAACTTGGCTGAAATTTGCAACCAAAACCGGTGGGCAATAAAACCCTGCCCACCCTACGCGACTGATTGAAATTGACCGGTGGTGGTAATGCCATATATGACGCTGGAGCGTCCCAAACTGTTTAAATTTTTCAGCTTGGGCGATCTCGAACTCAGTGCTTCCCCGTATGCCCGAATCCACCCGCCCCCCGCACGCTTTCCTGGCTGAATTCACTTACGATCGCCAGTGTTGCTTGTGCCACCGGTACAAATATCATCTGGCAGATGCGCTCACCCGGTTCAATGGTGTACGCCGCAGCGCCCCGGTTATAAATACCAATTCCGATCTCCCCCTGATAGTCTGAGTCGATAACGCCGATCGTATTTGCCAATACTATGCCATGTTTGATGCCCAGGCCGGAGCGTGGAACCAAGAGGGCTACCAGGCAGGGGTCATGGATGCTGATGGCGATGCCGCTGGGGACGAGCACAGTTTCGCCCGGTTGAACATTGAGAGGTTTTTCCAGGCAGGCCCGCAGGTCCATGGCGGCTGCTCCCTGGGTTGCATATGCAGGGAGAGGGATGCTGGTTCCAATAAGCGGGTTCATGATTTTGGTTTCAATTTGATGGTATTTCATGTAAATTTCCCTACTTAGAGTGGAATGAAAGAGCGTTCCACCATACAATATCAGAGTTGCACAAAAAGACAAAACCACAATTTTCTCTTGAGTCACTTCTCTTTTTGTACGCTTCAAGAATCCCTATGCCAAAGCAACAAAAACTACCACTTCGATTCTCCTTGGTAGCTACGAATTGAATTTTCCATAAAGGAACAAGGAGGAAGCCATGCCAAGCGGGAAAGTATTACGACAATTGATAAGGTCAGGGGCTACTGGGGATACAAGCGCTTTTCGTCAAGTTTCCGAAGAGGTGATTCGGGATGAGCGTCTTAAACAGCATCATCTTCTTGCCAATGATCTGGAGCAAATCCTTTATGGCAACTCTAAACCACTTGCGTCAAATAGCCTGTTACGATTGATGCCGGTAGTGCCGACAGACAAAGAACGCGGGCTACCCCTTCTTGACATTCGACAACCGCAGCGTTCTCTGGAGGAGCTTGTTCTTCCCCGATTGCCCCAAGCAGCTATAGAGGAATTGCTTGAAGAGCATCGCCGACAGGACGTGTTACGCACATACGGTCTGCGAGCCTCTTCCAAGGTGCTTTTCTTTGGGCCACCTGGTTGCGGTAAAACTCTCGCTGCGGAAGTCATAGCATGTGAATTGGATCTACCGCTTGCCATCGTCCGGCTTGATGCCATGGTTTCTTCTTACCTTGGTGAAACATCGGCAAACCTCAGGAAGGTTTTCGATTTTATCGACCAGTATCCGCTTGTGGCCCTGTTTGATGAGTTTGACGCACTGGGTAAGGAGCGGGCTGACGACAGCGAACATGGAGAGCTTCGCCGTGTAGTCAACGCGGTTCTTCAGATGATGGATGCATATCAGGGTAAGAGTCTCCTGATTGCCGCAACCAATCACGAACAGATCCTGGATAGCGCCGTCTGGCGGCGATTTGATGATACGTTGGAATTTCCTCTTCCTGACTCAGAATTACTTCCCCAAGTACTGCAATTGAAATTGCGCGGTGTTCGACGTCAGTTTGAAACGGATGCGACAGAGGTTGTTGATATATTCAAAGGCTTGAGTCCTGCCGATGTTGAGAGAATCGTTCGACGCGCGATTAAGCGAATGATTCTGAGAAATCAGGAATTCCTTTCAGTGAAAGATTTGGTTCAAGCAAAGGAAAGAGAATTGCGGCCCGCTAATATTTGCAGATAAGGGAGATTGAATGCCGGGTATATGGACGGTTGAATTTGCAGTCCGCTTTATTTGCTATCGCCTAAGCCCGATAATCTTTACATTGATTGAAACAGAATCCAAATCAGCAGGTTCTATATGTCACTTGATTTAGCACACGAAAAACTTGGCTGGCCCTCCCCGGAAGAGATACGGAATCCGTCTGGAGAGGGAGCGCGAATCTTTGCCGAATTGGCCCAAGCCAAAATCGAGAGAGCGATTTCACGGCATCCGGATGCTGCGAGTGTAAAAATAGGAGTACTGTTACTGAATCCCCAAGCTACGGACACAGAAGCACCGTTGGCAATAGTCGCAGAATTCAACGGGAAAGCAAGCGACCAAACACTCCATGCACTTCAATGTTTGGCATGGAATTTTTCCCATAGCCCGACGGTTGTTACAATAGAGCCAGATCTTTTGCGGGTTTGGACCTGCTGTGAACCCCCTGAAGATCGGCGGTCTCTGAATGACTACGTCGTTGAAGAATTGGCAACTGATGATCTCGTCAGCTCACATCCCACCGACATTACGAAACGTGCATCTCAGGTACTCCATTGGGTTAACCTTGTTTCAGGTCAGTTCTTCCGTGATCATGCGGAACGGTTTCGTCGAGACCTGCGAGCCGATCAGATGCTGTTGAGGAATCTCCGGCAGGTGCGGCATAAGCTTCATGAAGCTGGCCTCAAGGATGACGATGTCTGTCATGACCTTCTGGCTCGCATCGTTTTTGTCCAGTTCCTCTTTGATCGCAAGGACACAAAAGGTAACTCTGCTTTGAATCAGGGTAAGCTGACTGCTCTTCGTGAAGCTGGCATTCTACAAAAAGAGCACATGGATTTTTCCAGCATTTTGGAAGATTACGAAGAGACCTATCGCCTTTTCGATTGGCTGAACAGCAAGTTTAATGGCGATCTCTTTCCCGGCAAAGGCTCTACTCCTCAAGAAAGGGAACGTGGATGGAGTAACGAAAGGGAACATGTTAAACCGATACATCTCGGTCTGCTCAGAGATTTTATAAAAGGCGATATGGACATGCCGAAAGGGCAGCTCTGTCTGTGGCCTAAATATTCTTTCGATGCAATTCCACTGGAGTTTATCAGCAGTATCTATGAGACATTTGTTACGGAGCGAGCGTCCGGCGAGGGTATCTATTATACTCCGCCACATCTTGTGGATTTCATTCTGGATCGCGTACTGCCGTGGGATAGCGTTGCATGGAACTTGAAGGTTCTTGACCCGTCTTGCGGCTCAGGGGTGTTTCTAGTGAAGGCGTTCCAGCGGTTAATACATCGCTGGA
>JBAYZR010000022.1:0-18584 GCA_041672425.1 Pedobacter sp.
GCAAGAAGCTCACCTACAGACGGCTCGTAGATGAACTCCACTGGATTTTCCTCTACATCGACCTTCTCTTCAGGCGCCACCGGCAACAATTGCTGGAAGGTAATATCCTGACTCATAACTGTGCGGAAGGAGTTGAACAACAGCACAACCTGGTCGTATTCACCTGCCAGATAACCGTCAATCACATCCTGGGCCAGTTTGGCGGCGATCTGATAGTTGGGCTTGGAGATAATATTGGAGAAGTTTTTATATACCGTGAGACGGTTTTTGAAGTACTCGTACCCTTTGCGGCCGACTGTCATAACGCTGATCTGCTCGTAATCGTCCTTGTTAGCCCTGACAAATCGTTCGCCAGCCTTGCACAGATTGGAGTTAAAACCACCACACAGGCCACGGTCTGAGGTGACAACGAGCAGAAGAAGCTTCTTCCCCTCACGTTTTTCAAGCAAAGGGTGCAGATCACCTTCCAGGTTACCGGCAAGCGACTGTAGAACTTCTCCCAGTTTTCTGGCATAAGGTCTGGCAGCAACCACGTTTTCCTGGGCGCGGCGCAATTTTGCCGCAGAGACCATTTTCATGGCCTTTGTAATCTGTCGAGTGTTTTTCACGGATACAATCCGCTTTTTTATGCTTTTAAGGCTAGCCATGGGTCAAACCGTCCTTGTTTAAGCGGTAAATTCCTTTTTGAACTGTTCCAGAGCGCCAACTATGCGTTTCTTAAGATCGTCGTCAATAGCTTTCTTGTCGCGCAGTTCTGTCAACATCTCAGCCTGACGATTATCGAAGAAGGCGTACAGCTCGGTCTCATAGCGCTTCAGCACGGCAACCGGGAGTTCATCCATGAAGCCATTGTTGGCAGAGAAGATGATCAGAACCTGTTTCTCGTTGGCAATAGGGCGGTACTGGGGCTGTTTCAGAATCTCGACCAGGCGCTCACCGCGAGCCAACTGCATCTGAGTCGCCTTATCAAGATCCGAACCAAACTGGGCAAAGGCAGCCATCTCACGATACTGGGCCAGGTCGAGTCGTAGCGTACCGGCAACCTGCTTCATGGACTTGGTCTGTGCTGAACCGCCAACGCGGGAAACCGAGAGACCGACGTTGATGGCCGGACGGACGCCGGAGAAGAACAGGTCGGATTCCAGATAGATCTGACCATCGGTGATGGAAATAACGTTGGTCGGAATGTAGGCCGAAACGTCACCGGCCTGGGTCTCGATGATCGGCAGAGCAGTCAGTGAACCAGCGCCGCACTCGTCGGAAAGCTTGCATGCGCGCTCCAGCAGACGGCTGTGGAGATAGAAAACGTCGCCCGGATATGCTTCGCGGCCTGGCGGGCGGCGGAGTAGCAGGGAGAGCTGACGATAGGCGACAGCCTGTTTGGAAAGGTCATCATAGATAATCAAGGCATGCTTCTTGTTATCGCGGAAATACTCACCCATGGTAACACCGGTATAAGGTGCGATGAACTGTAGCGGCGCCGACTCGGAAGCGGTAGCAGCGACAACGATGGTGTAATCCATGGCGCCATGTTCGGTCAGCTTGGAAACAACCTGGGCAACCGTGGAACGTTTCTGGCCGATAGCCACGTAGATACAGACCACGTCGCCACCCTTCTGGTTGATGATCGTATCTATGGCAACTGCGGTCTTGCCGGTCTGCCGGTCGCCGATGATCAGCTCTCGCTGACCGCGCCCGATCGGAACCATGGAGTCGATAGCCTTGAGGCCGGTTGCCATCGGCTGATGTACCGATTTACGGGCAACGATGCCTGGCGCCTTAATCTCCACCTTACTGAAGCTGCTGGTGTTGATTGGTCCTTTACCGTCGATGGGCTGCCCAATAGCATTAACAACGCGCCCGATCAGGGCGGCGCCAACAGGAACCTCGGTGATACGACCGGTACGCTTTACGGTATCGCCTTCCTTTATCACTGGGAAATCACCGAGAATAGCGGCGCCGACGTTGTCCTCTTCAAGATTGAGCACCATGCCGGATACCCCGCCAGGGAACTCCAGCAACTCGCCGGCCATGGCGCCGGCCAAGCCATGAATACGGGCTATACCGTCACCAATGGAGATGATCGTGCCGGTTTCCGACACTTCTACCTCCTTGCCATACTCCTTGATTTGCTTTCTGATGATCTCGCTGATCTCTTCCGCTTTGATTTCCATAGAAGCATTACCCCTTCTGTAATATATCTTGAATACGTTTTAGCTGAGTTTTTACACTGCTGTCAAAGGCAGTGTCACCAATCTGAATGACAACACCACCCAGAAGACTACTGTCAACCGTTACCAGGGGAACAACCTTTTTTCCGCTTTTCTTCTCAAGCGCGACCTGAATAGAGGCCACCTGACTATCGTCCAGGGCAAAGGCCGTCTTGATAATCGGACGGATTACACCAGACTGTTCATCGGCCAGCGTTTCATATGTCTGAACAATCTGGCTAAGAAAGGCTACGCGGTTTTTGGCAACCAGCAGCAACAGAAAATTGCCAACCAGCTCGGAACAAGCAGACTTGGCAACCAATTCCTTCATGATTTCCTTTTTCTGCTCAAGGGTTATGGCCGGGTTTGCAAAGGCTGCCCGCAAGCCTGCATTGGCCATAAAAACTGAATTAATGTCAGCCAACTCGTTGCGGAACCGGGCAATAAGTCCACCTTCGGAACCAAGCTGGACAAGCGCCTTGGCGTATCGTTTTGCTATTGTATTGTTGATCACTAGAGCTGTACCACCTTGTCAAGATATTCACCGACAAATCGGTTGTGATCTGCCTTCTGAATGGCGCCGGCCAGCTTCCCGCCGGCGAGTTCCACTGCCAGGCGACCCGCCTCGGCGCGCAGTTCAGCGCGGGCCTTCACTATCTCCTGCTCGGCAGACTGGGCGGCCTGGGCGGCAATCCTTTCAGCTGCCTTGTGGGCCTCTGCTATGATGCGCTGTTTTTCCTGTTCACCCTCTTGAATGATGGCGGCATGAATTTCGTCAATCTCTTTCGTAGCCTGATCAAGCTTGCCGCTGTACTCGCGCAGTTTGGCTTCGGCGGCTTCCCGTGCCTCCTGGGCTTCTTTGAGACTTTTTTCAATCTGGGACTGGCGATCAGCAAGCGAACCTTTTACGTTGGCTTTTTTCAGGGCCCAGACCACAATGGCAACAAGCATGGCGAAGTCGAAAATTCTCCAGTAAAAGTCCTTCATCTGTGCGCCGCTGTCAGGGTGGTGCGCCGCCTCACCGCCTTCGGATGCGAAACCTGCCGAAGCAGCCAGAAGAATGACGGCACAATATGCCAGGGGGAACACTATTTTTTTTGTGCGATCAGATACCTTGAACATGTCTACAGGCTCCTCCCAAGAATTTTCTCACAGATGTCGCCTGACAGTACCTCGGCTTGCGCCACCAGAAGCGCCCTGGCCTCTCCAGCCTCTTTAGCCACTTTTTCCCGGATGGTTCCGAGAGATCCGGCTGCCTCTTTACGAGCCTTCTCCAGAACAACCGCTTCTTCGGCCTGGGCCAGCTTGAGGGCTTCGGCCCTGCGGCCAGCAGCCTCAACCTTGGCATCGCGCAGACGAGCCTCGTACAAAGCCATCTTATCCTGAACTTCCAGATCTACAGAAGCTGCCTTGTCGCGAGCAGATGCGATCACCTGACGACGATCAGCCAGAACCTTTCGGATCGGCTTGTAAAGGAAGATATTAAGGACAAGTACAAGGATGCCGAAGTTGATCAGCTGAACTACAAATGCTAAATTTAATTCGATCACGACCTACCCCTTACAGCGCTAGCCAAAGTGTATACTTTATGTCCCAATTTTGCCGTAAAACAGACACTTGCTATCACAGATAGCAAGTGTCTGTCAAGGTAATTACAAACATCAGCAGCTTATTTTTCAGCAAGACAGTCACGGCAGAACCGCTTCAAACATCGAGCAGATCGACGATGCGGGTCAATTCATCGGAGTTGCTGAAATGGATCTCCAGCTTGCCCCCCCTTGATCCAACCATGTGGATGGACACCCGTGATTGAAAACGCTTCTGAAGCTGTTCTTCAAGAGCGCTCATCAGCAGGTCGGGCTGTTGGGGACGCTTGCCGTGTGTGGGGTGGGGGTTGACCTTCAGACGGCGCACCAGATCTTCGGCAGCCCGGACGCTGAGCTGGCGATGTATAATCTCGTGACGAGCCTTGTTAATTAAATCCGCACTATCCAGGGCCAACAGGGTACGGGCATGTCCCATGGTAAGCCGCTCTTCAACAATGTCCCGTTGCACCTCATCGGGCAGCTTGAGCAGACGCAGCGCATTGGTGACGGTTGTTCGGTTTTTGCCAACCCGCTTGGCAACATCCTCCTGGGAGATGCCGAAGTGTTCCACCAGCGAGCGGTAGGCCTGGGCTTCCTCAATTGCGTTCAGATCCTGGCGCTGAATATTTTCAATCAGCGCCAGCTCCATCACCGTGTCTTCACTGGCCTCGCGAATAACCACCGGGATTTCCCGCAGTCCGGCTTTTTGTGAGGCCCGCCAGCGGCGTTCACCGGCAATGATCTCATAAAATCCGTCCTTCTTTGTAACCACCAGCGGCTGGATAATGCCCTGCTCGCGAATGGAATCAGCCAATTCCTCCAGCTTGTCAGCCGCAAAATGCTTTCGCGGCTGATTTTTATTGGGACGAATCTGCTCAATGGGGCAGATGAAATAGGATTTGTTATCCATGACCGTTTCCGGCACCTGTAGGAGCGCCGCCATCCCCTTGCCGAGGCCACTTCTCTTAAGCATTGGCTGTCTCCCTTTGGATGATTTCCTTGGCCAGTTGCAGATAGCTGGCTGCTCCACGCGAGGTGATATCATAGTATATTACCGGCTTGCCATGACTGGGGGCCTCTGCCAACCGCACATTGCGGGGAACAACCGTCTCGAACACCTGGCCGGGGAAGTGCGTACGAATCTCCTCTGCAACTTCCTTGCTGAGATTGCCGCGAGCGTCGAACATGGTCAGCAGAATCCCCTCAATTGCAAGAATCGGATTCAAACCCTTCTGCATGAGCCGAATGGTATTCAAGATCTGGGAAAGCCCTTCCATGGCATAGTATTCACATTGCAGGGGAATCAGCACCGAGTCGGCTGCGGTCATGGCGTTGACGGTCAACAGATTCAGGGACGGAGGGCAGTCCACAATCACATAACGATATTGCTCCGCAATGGAGGCCAGAATAAACTTGAGCTTCTGTTCACGGCCAACCTCGGCGCCCAGCTCCAGTTCGACGCCGGCCAGTTCAGAGCTTGACGGTATCAGATGCAAAAAAGGGTGGCCGGTATCAACAATCAACCCCTGCGGATCAGCTTCGTTTATCAAGGCATCGTAAATGGTATGCTTCAGATGCGACGTATCCACACCCACACCGCTGGTGGAATTAGCCTGCGGATCGATGTCCACAAGAAGCGTCGGCCGTTCGGTGGCAGCCAGTGAGGCAGCCAGATTGACAGCTGTCGTGGTCTTGCCGACCCCGCCCTTCTGGTTAGCGATACAGATTATCCTGGACATGGCGAGTTGGGTATCCTGCCTGAAAACGGTAGTGATTGTGCCGGGGTACCGGGGAACTGGAAAATTACCACAAAGTTGACTGGGTGCAAAGAACATTTTTCCGGCGGAACATTTGCAGATTTTTGACAATGGTCAATCTATTGCCTGGCAACCGTCTGACAAAATTCAATTGTTTTCTCCCGCATACATGCCTCGAAAGCGCCATCCAGAGGCGCATTCACGCAAATCTCCGCGCCCCGCTCATTTTTGAATGAAAGTTCAGCACAATGCAGCATCATCCGCTCAGCCGGTTCTCCACCATAAGTTGAATCGCCTGCAATCGGTAATCCCGATATCTCCAGATGGACGCGGATCTGGTGGGTGCGTCCGGTCATCGGGCGCGCCTCCACCAGGGAGTATTTCCCTGATGTTGCCAGCATACAGAATCCGGTCAAAGCCGGGCGCCCCTCTGGCATGACACCGTAGCGAGAGGTACCAACCTTAGCGATGGCGCCATCCACCGCCCACGCATCCTGTTCCGGTTGGCCGCTGACTAACGCGAGATACCGTTTCTCAACCAGCCCGTCGTGAAAGCGCCTCGAAATCCAGGCTGCTGCCTGCTTATGCCTGGGAAAGAGCATGACCCCCGAGGTGCCACGATCAAGACGATGGACCACCCGGGCCGCTTCGTTACTTCCCTGCTGCCGGAAATATTCGGACACCCAATACTCCAGCGTTCCCTTGAGCTGGTAGGGCGTCCGCTGGGTGTTCACACCGGCTGGTTTGTTGACCGCAATCAGATGATCATCTTCGTACAGCAGGGCCTCAGGCGGCAATGACAGTTCCCGGAAGCGGCCCGGCTCCATAATGCCAATCTCGATGATATCACCCGCTTTTACCAAACGGGAGGCGACCCTGACCATGCTGCTGTTGACAGCGCAACCACCCCGGTCGATAATCCGGCGCGCCTCGGTTTTGCTGATTGCATCGAACAACAATGCTACGGCATCGTCCAGGCGGCGTCCGCCATTCTCCCCATTGATAGTCCCTTTTCGTATCATAGCCGTTGTACTACCCTGTTTCAGCCGCTCATTGCAAACAATTTCAGGTGACGAAACCACGGTATTTCTGTTATCCTGCGCCGCCATGAGCCTTGATACAATAACCCATACTGCATCTCTACGCGGCCCGGCGTTGCTTTCGCACCTGATCATTCGAAGCTTTCTTCAGGCAGGCGATCATGCTGTTGACGCTACCTGCGGCAACGGCCACGACACCATCCTGTTGGCGGATCTGGTGGGCGCCAGCGGCAAGGTATGGGCCTTTGACATCCAGGATAGCGCCATCCAAGAGACTGCTCGGAAACTATGCGCCGCAGGCCTGACTGACCGGGTAAAGCTTATTCACACCGGGCATGAGTTTATGGCGGAGCATCTGACTGCAAACATCACCGCCGTGGTTTTCAACCTCGGCTATCGCCCGGGTGGCGACCACAGTATCATCACCCGTCCGGAAACAACCCTGGCGGCCTTTGATCAGGCTCTGCAACTGCTTTTGCCGTCCGGTATTCTGGCGGCAACGATATATCCGGGACATGATGGCGGCGCCAGTGAGAGCCGCTCGATTGACGTCTGGGCCGCGCACCTTGAACAAGGCGCATTCCATGTCTGGCGCATGGGGCAATTGAACACCCCGACCAACGCCCCTTACTTTATCCTGATTCAGAAGAGGGCCTGACATGTTGCGTACGCTGCTCCCCTTTATTGTCATCCTGCCGGCGCTGGCTTACTCCATAATTTCTCTGGTCTGCGCCCGGCGTTTCTTCTCTGCGCCAACACCTGATGCGATTACATTCCCGGCCATAACCATCCTCAAGCCGGTCAAGGGAATGGACGCAGAAAGTCATGCAAACTTCGCCTCCTTCTGTCAACAGGACTATCCGGGTGAGGTGCAGATGCTCTTTGGGATAGCATCCCCGGATGACCCGATCATCCCTGTAATCCGCCAATTGATGGATGATTTCCCTGCCCTCGACATATCTCTGGTGGTCAATCCAGCCATCCACGGTCCGAACTACAAGGTTTCCAATCTGATCAACGTCTTTCCGCAGGCCAGGCACGACATCATCATCGTTTGTGACAGCGACATCCGGGTCACACCTGATTATCTGAAATCAGTTACCAGCCATTTCAGCGATCCGCATGTCGGACTGGTTACCTCGCTCTACCGGACATCCATTGTCCATGGTATCGCTACTGCTGTCGAGGCCACCGGCTTCACTGCCGAGATGATACCCAACGTCATGGTAGCGCTGCAACTGGAGGGACTCTCCTTTGCCCTCGGCGCCTCCATGGCTGTGCGGAGGGAAGCGCTGGAAGCAATCGGAGGATTCGAGACGCTGGCCGATTACCTGGCGGACGATTATCAGCTCGGCAACAAGGTACACCGCGCCGGATGGCTCATTGCCCTGGACAGTTGTTTTGTGGAGAGCATGATGAAGGCCGAAAACCTGCCAGCGGTCCTGGCGCGACAACTGCGTTGGGCACGCACCATGCGCGTCAGTCGGCCTGGCGGTTATCTGGCCTCCGGCATTACTCTCCCATTCCCGGCAATGTTGCTTGCCGCCTTTATTGCGCCCACCTTCCCCATTGCGCTGGCAGCCATCATGCTCCTCTACACCGTACGACTGACCATCACCACAATCTTCAGCCGCTGTTTCGTTAACGATGGTTTACTACCCGCCTGGCTCTGGCTGATCCCCCTGCGAGATATGTTGGCCTTCTGCTCGTGGGCGCTTGCGTTTCTGGGTAATCGCGTTGAGTGGCGCGGCAGCAGATTTGTCCTGAGACCTGGCGGAAAGATTGAAGAACTGATCTGACATTCACTATTTCATATCACTGCAAACAATTTGAAAAATATGAGCGAATGCTGGCTAAAGAACCCCGCTCTCTTCAGGAACCTGATTTGGGTCCTCTGTTGGCTGGATACTATTTTTTTCAAGTTTGCGCTGCATTTTTTCCTCGTTCTTTTTTTTCTTTTCCAATTCTTTCTGACGTTTCTGAAATTGAAAATTTGGCTTTGCCATATTGTCACCTCTTGCAGAATATCTCGTTCTGTTTTACTATTGTTTACTCAAACAACAGGTTGTTTTACCTTTTTTACTCTTTTGATGACCGCACGAACCTTTGGCGTCGGCACTATTTCAACGGATGACACAAATGAAGCCGGATCAGCCGGTTGAAGGATCGTATAATGGGAGGAAGCGATCTTCCTGATGATGCCATCACTGAACTGGATAGTTGCTTTGAAACCATTCACCTCCACCACCTTGCCGGAACCCCATTCAATTGCTCCGGCATGGCTCACTACGTTACCTCGTTTGATAGTCATGTTCTCTCCTTATCTGACTGGGTTAACAACAACAACTTCTCAACGCCTCGTTTTTTGCATGCGCGCCTACTCCGGGTCCCCCATTCTCACGACAACCTGATGCTTCACCAGGCCCCGTTCCAGCACGATTACACCACCGGGCACGCGCTTCCCATCCATCTCCATCCAGGCGACACCGCGCTGGCAGCCGTGCGGATTCTCCACCTGGATCGCATAGACTGTTTCTCCGTGCCGATAGCTTAGAGTGAAACCCGGCCACGACCCTGGGATGACCGGATTGACCCGCAGCAGCCCGCTCCGCACCTGAAGGCCAAGAACCTCTTCAACCCAGGCCTGGTACATCCAGGATGCCGAACCGGTATACCAGGACCACCCCCCCTGCCCTGTCCGCCCAGGCAATCGGTAAACATCAGCCGCAACCACGTAGGGTTCAACCCCGTAGTGCCAGACTGCTTCCGCATCGCGGGCATGCTCAATCGGGTTGAGCATGCGCAGCAACCGGACTGCCCGCTCACCATCCCCTTTGCGGGCAAATGCCATGGCCATCCAGAGGGCGGCCTGGGTGTACTGACCCCCGTTCTCACGCACCCCCGGAGGATAGCCCTTGATGTAGCCGGGTGAGGGTACGGATTTGTCGAACGGAGGCTCGAAGAGCAGCGCCAGCCCTTCATCCTTTTGGACAAGATGTTGCCATGCCGACTCCAGAGCCTGATCCGCACGCGCCGGATCAGCGACGCCGGAAAGCCAGGCCCATGACTGGGGCAGGGAATCGATCCTCGCCTCGCTGTTTAGTGAGGAGCCTAAGGGTGAGCCATCATCGAAGGTTCCGCGCAGATACCACTCGCCATCCCAACCAGCCTGTTCAACCCGTTGGATCAGGGCATAGCGATCCTCTTGATATGCCAGACTAAGTTCCGGTTGCTGTTGCAGGTCGGACATCTCGACCATCCCCTGTAACAACTCACACAGGAACCAGGCAAGCCATACGCTCTCACCTTTCCCTGCCGCGCCCACCAGGTTCATCCCGTCGTTCCAATCCCCGGTCCCCATCAAGGGCAAGCCATGAGGTCCGATTGTCAGACCGCGATCTACTGCGCGTCGGCAGTGTTCAAAGAGCGTGGCGCGTTCAAAGGTTATCTCCGGAATGGAATACATTTCGTGCTGATCGTCGGCCAGCAAGGGGGCGCTAAGGAATGACGCCTCTGCCTGTAGGATGTCGGTATCGCCGGTCGTTCGGACGTAGTGCGCAACCACATACGGGAGCCAGAGCAGGTCGTCGGAAATACGCGAGCGGATGCCGGCGCCGACAGGTTCATGCCACCAATGCTGGACATCCCCTTCCTTGAACTGCCGACTGGCGGCCAGAAGGATCTGATCACGCGCCAGTTCCGGCCTGGCGTAAAGGAACGCCATAACGTCCTGCAACTGATCGCGAAAACCAAAGGCGCCGCCTGACTGGTAAAAAGCGGAGCGCCCCCAGATGCGACAACTTAACGACTGGTACTGAAGCCAGCGGTTTATCAGCAGGTCGGCTGCCAGTTCAGGGGTGTTCACTTCAATCGTACCCAGCAGTTCATCCCACCAGGATTTGGTCTGATTTAGCGCCTCCTCCAAGGCTTGATCCTCCCGGTATCTCTGCACCAGCTCACGGGCCTGCGCGACGGATTCGGCCTGGCCCAGCATGCAGTTGATCTCACATCGCTCGCCCGGAGCCATTTCCAGGTTGACCCGGAGCGCCGCGCACGGGTCCAGCCCCGCCCCGGTCCGTTGTGACAACCGGTTCAGCTCCATGGCTACAGGGTTTGCCAGCGAGCGGTTGCGACCGATGAAGGCGCTGCGGTCTCCGCCATATGAATCAGCCTGTGGATCCATGGCCACGAAGGCGACCCGCTCTCCGTATTCGGGGTGGTAGCGGTTGTGCGCCAACAGGGCTTGAAATTCGTCATCCCAGTTGGTTATGACATGCATCCGGGAGGTTTCACGGTTCTCGCCAAGGGTCAATTCCACATAATAGGTTATTGATAGCCTGCGCCTTCTGGTGGAGGCATTGGTGAGCCGCAGGCGCTGTAGTTTGATCGGCTTCCCCCCGTTGCCATCAACGGGTACGAAGACGGTCAGCTCCTGTTCGATGCCGTTACTGTTATGCTCGAAAACCGTATAACCTGCCCCGTGACGGGCCCGATAGGCGGTGTTCTCACGGATCGGCGCCGCGGTCGGGGTCCAGAAGACGCCGCTTTCCTCGTCGCGGATATAAAGCGCCTCCGAGGCGGGATCCAGCACTGGATCGTTCGACCAACTCGTCAGACGATTGCGCTGGCTGTTGCCATACCAAGTGAAACCGGACCCGGATTCGCTGACCATGACCCCGAATGTTGGGTTGGAGATGACATTCACCCAGGGCGCCGGTGTGTTGGTGTCGGGCCCAAGATAGATCGCATATTCGCGCCCGTCCGGGGTAAACCCGCCCAAGCTGTTGAAGTAGTTCAATTCCATGAAAGGGAGAGGCGCAGAAGGCTCGCGTGGGGCTTGTTTTCGGGGGAGTCTCTCCAGTAGTTCGGGAAGCTCCGCCGGGGTACCTAATTGCTGAGGCAGCGTGCCGCGCGCCGCCACCAGCAGTATGCTGGCTACAGCCTTGAGAAGCTTCAGATCCTCTTCAGGAATCTGCGCCGCGCTCCTTAGAAAGATCCCTCCTGCCCGATCAGTTGCCAGCGACAGGGTCTGGGTCCGGATCAACTGTTCCAACCGCTCCTTGAGCGGATGTTCATAGCCCCCGGCCTCCTCGTTGAGGATCACCAGGTCGGTAGATAAACCATGCATACGCCAGTAGGTATGAGCCTGAAGCATCTGGCGGACAAGACTTATATCACGCGCCTCGCCAATGGTTATCAAGGCTATGGGCAGGTCGCCTGAAATGGCGTAGGGCCACAATCCTGCCTGACCCTTGCGGTTCTCCTCCAGGCGTGCGGCTGGTGCGCGCAGCAGGTTATTGGGAAACAGCATATGACTTGCCAGTTGCTGGAAGCGACGCGCTTCGTCAGGCTGGATGTGCAGTACCTGTAGCTGCTGCTGGGCCGAGTGCCAGGCAAAATCCATGGCCCTCTCGGTTGCATGGGGATCGCTATACTTATCCATCAGCAGCAGAACCTGTTCGCGTGACTTCCCGGCAGCCAGCACCAGGGAAAGCTGGACGCGCTGGCCTGGCGCCAGGACAAGACTTTGTCTCAGGCTGAGAATCGGATCAAGGACAAAACCCTGGCTGTTGCCGAGTTTTTGCACGGCCCCCATGGGATTGGCAAGGGTGCGACCACGACCGATGAACCGCCCACGATCAGTTTCAAACTGCCACCCCTTTTCATGCCGACTATCATCCCCGGTGGGCTGAAACGTCAAGCAATGGGCCACATACAACGGTGGTTCGTTTTCACTCCGCAAGCGCCGGTGTGCAAGCAGAGCTTGCAGTTCAGGGAGAGCTTCGGTCTGGATGAACAGCTTGTTGAAGGCAGGGTGCTGGCGATCCGCGTTGTGGGCTGTCATGGAAAGTTCAACGTAGCTGGTGAGGTTTAGGGTGCGGATACGAGCGGAGCGATTGATCAGGGTAATCCGTCGCACCTCTACATCGTCTTCCGGCGAAACAATGACCTCTGTTTCGGTGTGAATTTCATTATCGTCACGGCGGAATACGGCCCGGTCAAGGGCAAAGTCTACGGAATACCCTTCAACCTTCCCGCCGACCGGGTGATAGGTTGTGGACCAGACACGATCATCCGGATCGGCCTCATGGATGTAGCAGAAGGTTCCCTGGCTATCACAGGTTGTATCCGAGCGCCAGCGGGTAAGTTCCTTCTCCCCCCACTGACTGTAGCCACCACCGCTGTTCGTAACCATCAAGCCATAGCGACCGTTGCTGAGCAGCAGAGTTTTGGGCGTGGTGGTATGGGGCGTGGTAAAGGTACTTCCTGCCGGTGCGACAAGATCCGGGCAGAGCAGGGTTGGTTCACTTGGCCGCGTCGAGATCAGCTGTAGCGGTGGCAGGGTCGGGATGCGCTCCTGTAGCAGTACCTCGAAGGCACGCACCCGTTGATCGCTGTGAAAACGGCGCGGGAACGGGTTGCCATGGAGAAAGTTGGTTAAAGCGAGAAACGCCATCCCCTGGTGATGGGCCATATACGCCTCGATTATCACCCCGCGCTTGAGAGGATGATTCCCGGACTCTCGATGCGGTTGCCGGCTGAAATCCATCGCCTCGTAATAACCATAATCAGCGAGCAGCCCCAGTCCGGCCAGTTTTTTCAGATTCTGCACACTCTCTTTCGGCGCCACGTTCAATGCCAGCATGGTGGCATATGGAGCGACAACCAACTGTTCCTCCAGGCCGCGCTTCAAACCGAGCGCCGGTACGCCGAAGGCCTTGTACTGATAGGTCTTTTCCAGGTCAAGATCGGCAAAGGCTGACTCGGAAATACCCCACGGCACACAACGCCTGCGGCCGTAAGCGATCTGGACCGCAACCGCTTCCCGCGCTGCTTTGTCCAGAAGCGAATTGCCATAGGAAATCTGGAACAGTAGCGGCATCAGATATTCAAACATGGTACCTGTCCAGCTGAGCAAAACCCGCTGGCGACCGATAGCGCCGTAGGGCCGACCCAGGGAGAACCAGTGTTCCAGAGGGACGTCGCCCCGCGCAATGGCAACGAAACTGCCGAGCCGAGCCTCACTGGCCAGCAGATCGTAACTGGAAACATCCGGAAGATCCGTGGATACGTTGTAGCCGATGGCAAACAGCTTGCGCTTGGGGTCATAGAGAAAGCGCATGTTCATCCCGGCTGACAACTCACTGACGTTGGTTATCAATCGTTCAGCGCTCCCCAGGGTTTCCCCGGCCAGCCATTGCGCAGTGGCAAAGGACTTGATAACCCGGTCGAGCCACGTGCCGAGTTGCGTGTCGGCCTGGCTTGACTCCTCCTGGATCGCGCGAAGGATATGAATCGAGCTTATCCGGCCGTGGGCAAGATCGAGCAGAGATGGCGCTTTCAACAGATCCTGCCGGATGGCAAGCGTGGCAGCCGGTCCCAACGAGACAAGCTCCTGCTCGGTTTTTTCCGCCAGAATTTCGATCCAGGCAAGATAGCTGTCACTGTTTTGAACCCAGGCAGCAACCTGTTGTTCCAGCTCAACAGCCCACGGCGCAGCGCCTGCGGCAACGACAACAGAGCTGACATTGACCTGCATCCGGCGTTGCAGGCGCAGCAGTTCAACAATGCCGGACAACGGCTCATTCCACTCAGCAAGAAGCTCTTCAAGTGTCTGGCGATATAGACAAGTCATCCCTTCCAACACAGCGGCCTGTTTCAGAATTTCTCCGGTATCTGCCAGACCGGCAAAAGCCTTGCCATCCAGGAGGGGGGCGCGCAGCAACTCGTCAAGCCCTTGTTCCAGTGCCCACAGGGCGCCGAGAAGATTGCCGCTGTCAACAGTGGAGACGTAGCGAGGTTCGAGAGGAACCGCTGTCTTAATATCGTACCAGTTCAGGACATGCCCTTCGTACTTTTCCAGGCGGTCGATGGTTAGCATGGTATTGGTCAGCTTTTCAACGGCCTGATTAACTGTCAGGTAGCCGGAATCATAAGCGCCCAGAACACCGGTCATCCAGAGGCCGATGTTGGTCGGACTGGTACGCATGGCCAGGCGGTTTTGATGGGCAACCTGATAGTTATCGGGCGGAAGCCAGGATGTGTCGGCGCCGACAAAGGCGGAGAAATAGCGCCAGGTACGTCGGGCAACCTGCCTGAGAAAACGGAGGTCTGTTTCAGGCAGAGGTTGTGCGCTTTGATGCTCGACGGGCCGCAGGTTCAGGAGCCATCCAAGCAGCGGGGAAAGAAACCACAAAACCAGCCAGGGAGTGGCCTGCGGCAGGCTGGCCGACATAACGCGCCAGATCGCCCATCCCGCAACAGCGCTGAAGATGCTCCCCAGGGCCAGACTTGCGACAAAGAGCGATTGTCGGCGGGCACTGCTCCAATGGGTTGCCTGAGCCGTCCACTCCAACAGGCCGCGCCGGGAGACCATGCGGCGGTACCAGACCCGGACAATGGCATCCAGGGTCACCGCAGTCTGGTGCGGCAGCAGCGCTGCGTCGGTGGTGGCCCGCAACAGATCGTGCAGCAGCTTGGCCGGGGAGAAGTACTTTAATCCCTTGCGGGTGGTTGCCATGGTAAAGGGCTGCGCCAATGGGTGAAAGAGCAGTTGCATGCCAACCACCAACGCCGCTATTCCGCCGATACTCGGGGAAATGAACCATGCAGTCAGCAACAGGGCCAGGCTGGTGGCAGGCAACAGGCTGCGGCGCAGGTTGTCGAGGATCTTCCAGCGGTTGAGCATGGAAAGCGGGTTTGGTCCGCGACCGCCTGTAGCTTGTGGCACACGCGGAAAAATCCAGTCAACTATCTGCCAGTCGCCGCGAATCCAGCGATGGGTACGGCTGCTGTAACTCTGATACCCCTGGGGGAATTCATCGTATAGCTCGATATCGCTGGCCAACCCCACACGGACATGTGCCCCTTCGATCAGGTCATGACTCAGTATCCACTCTTCAGGGAACAGTTCCGACAGTACACGGCTGAAGGCGCGCACATCGTAGATCCCCTTGCCATGATATGAACCTTCGCCACTCAAATCCTGATAAACATCGGAAACAGCCTGGGTATAAGGGTCGATGCCGACTGCATCGCTGAAGAGTCGGCTGAAGATCGAGACACTTGTGCTCGGCAGGGTCGGGCTCACCCGTGGCTGGATGATGGTGTAGGAACCGGCCATGATGTTACCTGCTGAATCGAAGCGAGGCTGATTAAGTGGATGGGCCAGGGTTTCGACCATTCGGCGGGCCGTGGCATGCGGCAACCGGGTGTCGCTGTCCAGGGTAATAATGAAGCGCACGTCCGCCAAATGATCCTGGTTACCCACATAGACCATGGGTGCGGCAGTGTCGGGACGCGTACCGTTGATCAGGCGGTTCAGCTCCTCCAGCTTGCCCCGCTTACGTTCCCAGCCGATGAATTTCTGCTCGGATTCACTCCAGGTGCGCTCGCGATGAAACAGGAAAAAACGCTCTCCGCCATGTCGCAGGTTGAGCTCTGCCAGACATTCGCTCGCAATCATGAGCAGCGTGCTGTCGTCATCATGGGAAAGCGTGGTTGAATCGGTGTAATCCGTGAACAGACTGAAAAGCAGATTTGGTTCCTTGTTGGCCAGATAGCGGATCTCAAGCTTCTCCACCTCGGCGCGAATCGTATCCGCGTTGTTCAGCATCATCGGCACGACCACCAGGGTACGAAAGGCATCCGGAATCCCCGAATCCTCGAAATCCATCTTTGGCAAGGAACGGGGCGGCAAAAGTCGCGTGACCAGGTAATTGACGATCTCGATCGCCATCTGGCTGACCGGAACCAGCAGGAGCAGCATCAGTCCAAGGCAAATGGCAGGTGAGAGTCCGACTGGAACAAAGGCGGCAATAAGGGAATAAAACAGAACGGTGAAACCGACGATACCGAAAGCGTAAACCGCAACGTGGTGGCAATAGATCCATTGCAGAGAGCGGTAGCGGACCGCTTCACGGCAGGCAAACAGCCGGACAAGCTCAGCCCGTCCCTCACCGACCAGCCAGCTGCCGACATGGTTGCGCCGTTCATCATTTGTTTCCTCACGTCCTGCCTGCGTCGCCAGTTTGATGACACGCTCCGCAACCTGTTCCTCGCTCTGGTCGGCAGCGCGGGCGAGTTCTTCAATTGCTCGCCGACAACTGTCACGGGTTGCGAAATCCATTTCGCCATATACCCCGGATGGATCGCGGCGAAGCATCTGCTCCACCCTGCTGAGCTTCTCGAAGATCTCCCGCCAGTCCAGAAGGGCCAGTTGGCGCAGGCTGGTAAAGGCATTGCCGCAGGATAACTGCTCCCTGGTCTGACGGTTCTGCTCACGCAGGGTGAGATCGTGCAGGGGGGTTTTGAGCGTGCGCTCCAGCCAGTTCCTGACCGGCGCCAATGCCGCTGCCTCATCGTAGAGCAGGCCAACCAGTTGCGCCCCGAAATAAGGACTTGGATTCGGCTCCGCTTTAGCAAGTTCCGCCAGGAGCGCGAAGAGCTGCTTGGAATCGCGGCGATTGGCAACGATCAGCCGGTTCGCCCAGAAGTCGGCCAGCTGTCGTTCGCGCAGATCCTCCAGGGCTGTAACTGCCAGGCTCTGGATGCTTTCGATCAGCGCGATGCGCAGCATTTGGGGAATTGCCCAGAGTTCGCCGATCTTCAGGGAACGCACGGATTGGTGAGCCTCGATAAACGCCAGGATATTCTCCCTGTCCAGGCGCAGTTCCGTATGGGAGACAAGATCCTTGGCCAGAGCGTAGATGCAGGGCAGTCCCCGGTGGGGATCAGAGGCCAGAACAGGCAGTTGCTGGTAAAAGCGGCGGGGAAGGTTAAGCAGAACATCGCGGGCGTTACCCTCCAGGATATACTCGTTATCCAGTATCCAATCGGCCGCCGGTGTCGCATTCTGTTCCAGTCGGCTGGCTACGGTGAGATCCGCGCAGACCTGTCGTATCCACAAACGGGATTTTTTGAGGCGTTTGAGCAGTTCGGCAGAGTGTTGCGGCCTTGGATCCACCTGCTGCTCCATTGCATGTCGCTGGGCATGTTCAAGGATCTGTGCCGGGGAAAGCTTTGCTTCGGGGCTCCGCTCCTTTGCCCGCCGCTCGCGCTTGGGATGCATGACGAACAGCGCCGAAGGGATATCGCTGCTTGCCCGCAGTGTAGCCACTGGTCGCTGTAAAGCTTCGACCGGCGCCTGGAGGATCAGTACCGTCTCGCCGGACACGAGCCAGCGGGCATGATCACGCAGGATCCCTGGTTCAACACCATTCTTGGAGCGGCGCAGCCATAGTGTAGCTGCCAGAGCGCAGATGGCGGCACATTCCAGGATCAGCGTCATGGAAACGGTGATGTTTGACTGCGGCCAGTGCAGGAGCAGAGCAACCAGTACGCCAATCCCCCCGGACATGATAGCGGCCAGGGCTACCCCAAGGGTACGATGCCAGAAGAATGTGTCTGCGATATGGACGTCTCCGTCCGTACCTTTATGCACCAGAGCTATGCGATTATAACCTTGCCGCGCCAGTTCGCGCCGGGCTTTACCAGCTTCATCTTGTTTTGCAAAGTAACCAATTAGAATGCCTACGCCCAATGTGTATCCTTTATTTGAATACGTTTTCCGAACTCACAGCCATGGTGAAGGATTTCACATGACGGGAAGATTCGGAAAGGAACCATGCGGACTGTTCCAGAGGAGTTGACTTCAGAGGTGGATGGAGATGACCGGAAAACAGAGGGGGTGCGAAATGACTAAGCAGATAAGAATTCCGAATGATAGATCGATTCATCATTCTACGCTGTTGTCGGGTTTATAGATAGGAATATTAATCCGGTTAAGAGCAAAGCCATCACGAGAATAACCACCGTTGCCCGCAGGTCTCCGGTAAAATAGGAAAGCCCGGCCAGCGCCAGAAGCAGAAGTACCAATGGATTTTTGATGTTGATCAAGAGGCGTGTCAGGGACGATTTACGCTTCTCCCGGGCAATCTCGTTCGAGCCGTACTGATTCAGACGAGCAGCAGCTTCCGAATCGCTCAGGCC
>JBAYZR010000023.1:0-18368 GCA_041672425.1 Pedobacter sp.
CAACTTCATAGTTGTTAGCTAAAGCTATTTTAGCAGCCCTCTCGGAGTCCAGCATAAATAGCATTGCTGTCGTAGTTGTGATCCGACCGTTCAAAAAGCAATTATGAATGTTGTCAGTAGCCTCTTCATCCAGACCAAAGTCATCTGCATTTAGTATAAGCATTGCTAAAATCTCATAATTTTCTTTACTTATTTAATCTTTCAGAGCTATACCGAATTGCCTGAAACAGACCTGCAGCCATATTTTTTACATTGTATTTTGTTAAAATTATCTTTTTAGCGTTTAAAGACATCTCAAGACGCTTTCCCTCATCCGACAGTAGATGCAACAACTGCTCAGCAAGGTGAATTGAACTGCCATCTTCAAAGAACAATCCATTCTCACCTTCACTCACCAACTCAATTTCCGGCCCATGTGAGCGCATGTCATTGCCCACAACAATAGGCAGTCCATAATCGAAAGCCTGTTGGATGAAAAGGCCGGCGGCGGCAGGCATAACTGCCAATTTGGCAGCCATCAGAAAATACGCAATCGCTGTTTCATCAAATATTGCTCCGACAAGCGATACATGATGCTCCAATGACAATTCTGATATGCGTTTCTGAATCGTTTCTTTCATAATGCCATCGCCGATAATTATTGCATGTGCTTCGGGAACATGCTTGATAATCTGGGCCATTGCCTCAATTACCAGATCGGGTCTCTTACGTTCTTGCAGACGCCCGGAAAATACGATTATTTTTTTATTTTTTAGACCATGCTGACTGATAAATTCTGCAATATTCATATCTGATATTTGAGAACGAACTTGTGCTGATTCATCCGTATCCAACGCATTGTAAGCAACGAACATTTTATTGCTGGATAGTCCCGCTTGGCTCCATGTTTCTTTGGCTGCATCAGAATAAAAGATAAGGGCATCAGACATATTCATGAATGTCTTTCTAAACCAATTTGACACATGACCATGCAATGATCCTTTGCCGTGCCCCCAAAGGCAAACGCGTCGACCAAGGATACGCGATAGTACAAGGCAGGACCACACATCAATATATGACATTGTATTGGGTAGAATATAGACATCATGAGAGCGGCTCAGTATTTTAGTCAGCATTGTCGGTTGCAAGGATAACTTCTTCCTGGTAAATGGAACCCAGATCAAATGGGTGCGAATATTGAGCAACTTGAAACTGACTTCGTCGGGCTTTATCAACCTGAGACCTACCGGGAAGTCCTCGCTACAACACACCGTTAGCTCAATATGCTTTGCAGAGGATAGTTTTTCCAAAACGCCTTTCCGGTAGATGGGCATGTAATGCCCGAATATTGCAACCTTTATCGATCGATCAGATGCCATTTCAGTAGTTTCCCAATTCATTTAGAGCCATCGAAGGAAGTCATAAGCACCTGACACCTTATGTTTAAACACGTCCAGCGAATCACTACCTTTGATGCCAATTCTGGGGAGTTCAAACAGATCATTACGCACTGTCAAAGCTCCGCCCATCTGAGTGCAAGCAGCCCGAAAACCAAGATCACGCAAAATTTTTCCTGTCCATTTGGCATATGCATCTTTATGCCCATATGGGTAGGCAAAACTCACTATCTCTGTATTTAGTTCGGTTTCAATTACCCGCTTTGATGCTGCGATATTTTTATGTGCCAACTGGCTGGGCATCTTTGCTATCATGTCATGCGAATGCGCATGAGAGCCGATCTCGAAACCGCTCCTTTGCATTACACGAATATCGTCCCAACAAAGCATCATTGTATCGCGAAAATATTCCAAACCTTGACTGACTGGAAAAGTACGTTCTGCTCCGATATTCTCGGTGGAAATAAAAAAAGTTGCTCTCATATTGAACTTAGAAAGAATTTCAGCAACTATTGTGAAGTTGTTAAGCAAGCCATCGTCAAAGGTTAATGCCACAGTTTTTTCTTGACTCCGTAAAATGTCCGGCCACTGATCGACAATGTCCGAAATTCTGCATGTGCGATAACCGGAATCTGATAAAAAGCGCATCTGGCTTTCGAACACTTTTGGAGAGGTATGCCACTTGTCATTGGGGTGGTACTGAATGCTGTGAAAAGTTACAATCCTAAATTTGTCAACACCATTAATTCCTAGCCTGAAAAGCCCGGATGCGAAGAGCCTGAGTGCTTCACTTTTCAGTGGTCTTTGCATAAAATCACTGCCCATCCACAAACGGTATGGAAGTCTGTCTGATTGTTTCTATTGCCAGCGCAATCCTGTTTTCGTCTTTTCCAAAGGCTTGCTGCTGGTCACAGGAATTAACTCCAGCATTTTTCTGGATGTACAGAACATACAGTGATGTTAGATAAACAAAAAGTGGTCTCAAAGCCAAGGAAAACAAGGACAATAAAGAAATGCCCAGATTGCTCTTCTTAAAGCCATATTTCACCAAACTGACAAATTTGTAATAAACAGCTTTTGTTTGACTAAGCCAGGATGAAGTTTCACCGACTCTTCTGTATACATATAAGGGTTCAGAAATGTTTGCAAATGTGCTTGCATAATGCGATCTCAGATTTTGGTCGAAGTCATATGCATATGGTATCTCAGGGTTATAGTTCCATTGCTGAAACCATTTCCTCTTGGTAATTAAGCATCCATCCGTAATTGGGAACGAGGGGCCGAAAATAAACTTCCGTCCAACAGAAATAAAACGGATAATATCCTTGTGAGATTCGGGTGGCCTGTTCACCGTAATCAGGTTCATCTCCTTGTCAACTCGATACAAACCACATCCTACTGCATCTACCTGAGGGTTTTGCAGAAGAAAACAGACCTGCTTCTCGAGCCTGTCAGGAAAGCTGACGTCATCCGCATCCATTTTGGCAATATACTCGCCTGATGCCATTTCAATAGCTTTGTTTGTGGTATATGCTCCTCGCATGTTTCTATCATTACGAAACACCCGAACTCTGAAATCGCAAATTCTGCTTACAAACTCCCATGACCCATCTGTCGAAGCATCATCTACTATTATCAGTTCCCAGTTTTCATATGTCTGGGCATAAATGGAGCGAATGGCTTCATCCAGGTACGGGAGTGCATTATATACCGGCATGACGATACTAACTTTGGGTCGCTCTGTTTTTATGACTTCCATAATAAATCCGATAACCTGCCAATTCGATGCCAAAAAAAAGCAGACAAATACATATTACATGCATCAAATATACGATTCTGCTATTAAACATTGCCCTTTTCTCCTTGAGCAAGTTTTCGCTTGATACCTGTTTCCTGTAGTGCATCGAAATTTTGCAGAACTTCATCTTCAAGATTTTTCCAGCCTAATTTTTCTCTGAAGACTTTAAATTCAACTTCTTTAACGATTGTCTCACGAGCTTTACGTATAGCTTGTGCAATCTCGCTTTTATCAGTTTGGCCAATTTCGATGGCTATTTTCGGATTTAGTTTGATAACCTCAGGAATTCCGCCTGCACTCCTTATGATTGTCGGAACTCCGAATGCAAGTGTAAGAAATATCGGCCCGGAGTTATCAATTCTGCGATATGGATAAATAGAATAATCAGCGGACTTGAAATAGATCTGAACGTCATCATCCGGGATAAATTTATCAAAAAGAATGATGTTTTTATTCTTAATTGCCAAATCATGTATCCGACAACCATATGCTGTGTCTCTATCCAGGCGACCGGCCACAACAAGTTTGACCGAATCATCAGAAACTTCATCAAGAGCTTCCATGGCAATATCAATTCCCTTGTATTCTTCGATCCCCCCCAGAAACACAAGAACAAAGTCTTGTTCCCCCAGACCAAGCTTATGTCGTGCCTCCTCACGAGTTAGCGTATTGGCATAACACCCTTCGTATAACCCTTGTCTCATCAGAGATATGTCCGAGAAGCCGTAATTTTCTGTAATCTTGTGTATTATGTGATTATTAGTCGCTGTCACCCTGTCAGAAAAAACAAGAAGCAATTTTGTGACAACCTCTTCAAAGATGCTGTCAGGGCGTTCATGGGAAGCAACATTATGGATGGTCCATAATATCTTGACTCTAAAAAGCTTGCAGATGAACACCTGGATCAAGAAATTAATGAATCTCAAACAGGATATAACTGCAAAATGACTCTTCATACTGATTTTACGTATCTTCCCGATATGAAAAACATCTATCCAGTGAATATGCCATATAGCCCGACGTCCAAATCTGATCGCATTTGCTATACTGAATGGCATGACCTCATAGCCGCTCTTTGTTAGTATGTTGTACAAAAGTTCAAGATGCTTGTCTCGTTTCAACAATGAACTTTGAGGGGTAACCAGAATTTTGTTTCGCATTTGCATATTAACATGCTCTGACATTTTTTCTGTATTCTGCTTCATGATAACGACGAGCCTTCGCAGCTCGCATTCAGCTTACTCGTATACCGACCAGGTCCGGTAACACCAGTAAAGAAATCTAACAAAGCGAACAAAATACCTTTTGCTGTTGCAAGATTTTTATCTCTGCGCACAGACGAAGCAAAACACTTGAAGTAGAACCATGCGAGAGTAACCAGATCAGACAGGCCGAAGTCTTTTGCATTTCTTTTCACGAAAATCAGTTTATTCCTGAAAATATAGTAGTCACGCAATGTTGAACCACCTTTAAGCGACTGTGAAATCTTATGCCAGACACTGCATGAAGTTATTACAGCTAGTTTGAATCCTTTATCAGCGACCCGGACACATAGTTCACTCTCTTCAGATGTCAGAAAATAGACATTGCTAAATCCGCCAACTTCCACTACCAGATCAGTGCGCATGAACATGGCAGCACCTTCAATAAAATTGCACTCAATCACTTTTTCTTGCAGATCTCTTAGTTTTTTGTCCTTGTTCAAGTGATGGTACATGCCGGTATTTCGGTTGATGTGACCACCACCAAAAGAAATAGTGTCCATTGATTCAAAATAATAGGTAAGCGGGCCAACTATTCCATATTCAGGGTTACTGATAATGAATGAAACCAGCTCGTCAAGAATATTCTCAGAGACTACGGTATCGTTGTTGAGCAAGAAAACGTATTCTGCCCCCAACTCATATGCCTTTTTGATACCCAGATTATTTCCACCGGTAAAACCTGCGTTTCCGGGGCTCTCGACATAATGTACATGAGGAAATTCCTCTTTTAGTCTGGGGACGGAATTGTCGACGGATGCGTTATCCACGACTACGAGTGCATAATTTCCACAGTCAACCTTCATGAATGATTTCAGGCAGTCTCGCGTCAGTTCATAACCGTTATAATTGACGATCACGACGGCAATATGTGTAGGCTGATTCATATCAGGCGCTTTCCATCCGGGAAAACAGGGGAGGTGCTTCTTTGGCGGCACGTTCAGCAAGCTCGTTAACCGTCCGTCTTGCGATAGCCATGAGGGCCAAAGCTAGGGGTAACACGGTAATTCCGCGTGGGTGAACAAAGTGTGCCAATGTTACTCCTGAAAATAGTAGATAAACTGTAAAATATTGCAAGCCCTGCACCAGTGTTTCAACAAATGGTATATTGCCTAATTTGTTAGCAACTTTAAGCAATTTATTACCTTGTCGATAAAAATAGAAGTACCACCAGAGAACCCAGGCAATCCCAACCAACCCGTTTTCTGCAAGTATTTTTAAATAGCCCATATCAGATCCGTTGAAAAAACCAAATGCTTTATATGATTGCAACACACCGCCATCTTTTTGATTTACGAACCTGCTAACTGCGAAGTTCCCAACCCCGGTTATGGGCGATCTCATAAACTGAGTCAAATACATATTTAATTGCAACTTTCTACCTTGTTCTTCCGCTAATTCAGTGGACTTAAAGATCATTTTTCCAATAATTGTTTTATCCAGCAGTGATTCCTCACCAGTACTTATAGAAATACTTAGAATCTGATACGAAGCAAATAGAACAATTAATACGATTCCAGCAATTTTTACACTTCGTTTTTTACTAGTGATAAACGCAAAAGTTATAGAAATCAGCGCTGGATAAATTACCGCTCTTGTCATTGACAAAACGATTGCAATACAAACAATTATCATGAAGCTAAATCGCATTGTTTTTGCAATAAAAGTCTCTTTAATATATCCATTGATGGACTGAACAAGGGCTATAAAGAAAAACAATATTGGAATGCTGCCGTACGGAAAGAATAGCCTAACCTCTCCAAATCTTTTTAAAGTTGAGTGCTTGCTATAGACATTTCGTGGTAATTGCAATATTCCGAGATTTGGGAAATATTTAGTTACTATTAATATCAATGTATAAATGCCAAATAATAATGTAAGTACTTTTACAACAAATACAGCATGTTCAATATTTTTTATCAAAGCTATATATACAAAAAAAGATAACCAATAAAAGTTACCACGAATATTAAGTATTCCTTCATAATAAGACTGAGGGAAAAAATGACTCCCCATCAAAACGCTCAAGATCATTAGTAGGATATAACTACAAATCATTTTTGTCTCTTCACTATAGAGGCTAAATGTTTTTGGAATAGTTAAAATAAAAATAGATACAAATATCAAACCGGCATCGGACATTCTGAACACACCGGGAGCAATCAACATCTCAGTTGGCAGCAGGTAGAATGCTTCATGTATTAAAAATAGCATCAATATTACTAAACTTATTGAGAACAGTGTGAACTCCAGTAATTATAAATTAACTCTTTACATTAAGTAGAAGTTATAATTTGTTATTTAACATTTTGAGTAGGAAGAGATTAATTCTTTAGCATTTTCTGTTATCGTTTTTAGTGCTGGAATATTCCTATTATAAAAAATGAGACGGTCGGGATTAGATAGGATAAAATCGATTTTATTGGCCAGATCATCACTGTCTCCAGTGTCGAACAACAAACCGTTAAAGTCATGCTTAACGAAATCTGGGAATCCACCAATGTTCGACGCAATAATTGGTATCCCACCGCTGAAGGATTCGAAAATAGTTTGAGGAGCGGTATCATTGCATATAGATGGCAGTACCATTACATCGATCTGTTTGAGAATATCAGGCAGATCTGCCGGAATGTATCTTCCTGTAAATTCAATTGGGAGATTACTGTATTTGTTATTCAATTTGTTGACGTACTCCTCATCATATTTACCAAATATTTTGACTAAGAAATTATTATTTTTGACTTTTGATACCGACTCAACCAAAACATGGATACCTTTGTAGTGATTAACACCTCCGATATTACCAATAACTAGCGGTGAATTTAATTTACGCACAGTACCCAACTGATTTTCTGCAATTAAAGAACCTATGTGTTGAACTTCAAGCTTATCTTCTCTAACCCCAAACCGCATTAGTGTTTTTTTTACATCTGCCGATACACAAAAGTTTTTAATAACGTACTCATTCAGTATCGTAATCATATTTTCCAACCGTGTTTTAAGTGAGTTAGTTAACACACCATTATAATTAATTTGCTCTGTATCTTTTGTAGTCTCAATTTCTCTATTTTGTTTAGATCTTTGTTTTAGTTTTACCAATTGATTCACCAGATATTTATTGGTATTAGACAACCTCGATATGAACATTAACTTATTTAAGTTTTGTTTCCCTGTGCAGAATGAACATTTGTCATAATTTACAGGGCCTTCACATAAAAGCCCATTGTAGTCGATCATGACTTGTTTTTGGCACAAAGGCCAATAAACATGATGTGTAACAAATACTTTCACACCCATTTCAGAAGCAATTTTTAGTAGTGAAACAGGTAACCCGGTAAAACCGTTCACATGCATTACATCAGGTTTTCGCTGTTTAATATAAATTTCAAATATTTTATTAATTTCGTTCTGATTTACATCCAGATCCGGTTTACCAAAATTTGAACTCCAACAAGGAGAATTAATCAATTCTGCGTACTCGTATTTGAAATCTTTTGTATTAAACTTTAGATATGGTTTCATTAACCAATCGTACCGTTTTTCATATGCACCGGAGTGAAAACAAAAGACCTCATGCCCTAATTCACTGTATTTTGCAGCTAATGGCCTAGTGTAATTTGGAATTCCGGCACTACCATATGGCTGCACACCAAATAGTAATATTTTCATAATTATTTAGTTCCTAACGTTTTTTTTAATATTTCTTCGAACTGATTTACAGATCTTTCCCAAGTAAATCTACGTGCCGTTTTAATACCTTCTTCTGCGAGTTTATTTCTCAGTTCTTCATTTTCAATTAATCTAATTACAGCTTCAGCCATTTTATTTGGGTTCCTCGGTGGGACAATCAAACAATTTTGTCCGTCTTCGGTGTAGTCTTCAGCACCGAACGGTGTTGTTATAACTGCCGTGCCGCATGCCATTGCCTCTATCGGAGGCATTGGGAAGCTTTCGTACCAGGAAGGGCATAACAAAATATCAGCGGTGGAATATATTTCAGGCAAGTCAGTATGTTTTACAAAGCCATAAGAATTGTAGCTGGCAATATCATTTACAGGAGGTACTAAGCCTTCATCACCAAAAACCCACCAATCGACATTTGGGTATTTGCTTCTTAGAAGCTTCATTGCATTTACTGCGTCTATAAAACCCTTCCATTCTTTTTTTCTTCCACTATGAGTCAAAACTCTTATTCTTTCATTTTTTCCAGTCTTTCTTGGATAAAAGAGATTAGTATCTAATGCATTATTTACCATTCCTGTAATTTGCTGATTTGGATATTTCGATAAAATTTCCCTAGAAACCCAAGAGCTATTGGTTATTTTATACATAGGTAAATTATATGTTAACGAGGCATCCATCAAAGACACATCACTGAAGGGAGAATCCATTGTGAAATATTCTTCAAAATGTTGAATAAAATAAAATGGCAACCCTTTTGCGCTTAAATATACTGGTAACGCGGTCTGATAAGCTGTTGCAATATTAACATCACACTCTGGCATATTACTAATTGCATTTGAAACTTCATCAAATCTATCTGATAGAAAACTATCTAAAGTTATTTTTCTGTTTGCTTTTGTTATTTTATTAATTGCTCTAGTTGTGTAATTTTTTAATTTAAACTTCACTATATTTTTATCGTTATATTCAATTCTAGCTTCAACTTGAGGCATACCTTCAAACTTTAAAGGCACTATACTAACTTCATGCCCCTTTTTTGCAAACCTGTTAGCATATTCATACACAATTAAAGTGCCAGCTGAACCAGATTGCCTAGAAGAAACACTTGGCAATACAAAATTAACTTTCATAGTTTTCAGTTCCTTTTTTTTGTAGCTAAATATACCCATTGCATACTGCTAGGCCTGCCTTCATACAAAGCATATTCTCTTGCAAATTTATTTACAGTTTTCAGTTCAGAGTAATTATTTAAATTTCTTCTTTCCACAAAGATCAAAGTTGCTACATGAGTGTCGGAAAATGTACTTAATATCTTGTCAGTAATACCAGCTATTAAACAGTCATGCAGCTCTATTAACAAATCGCAATTGGTTAGATTATCAACAACATTATCAACAAATAATTCTGTTTCGTAACCTTCACAATCACAAACTATTAATCCTTTTCTTTTGAATATAAATTTTTTAAGTGTATTTGAGTCGCAATAAGGTTCAAATACTATCCTTTCATATACTCCATTTGAGGTTGCCATCCTTTTGCATGACCCCAACGCTTTTTCATCAATGTCAAAAGCATATACCTTTGCCTTAGGTAGCTTTAGAGCTAATCCAACAGCGTAGTAACCTTCAGCACATCCAATATCTAATATTTCTGAATAGTCATTTTTGCATATTTTTTCGATAACAGGATGTAATTCCTGTTCATAACTACCAAGGAGTTTTGGGAATATATAACTTCCATGTGCTGTGAACTCAGGATACAACATATTTTTAAAAGGTCCCGATTTGACTTTTAAATCTGCGAATACAATTCTCAATGTGTTGTCTGCTTCGCAATTTTTTGTTGGAATCCAATAGGCTCTTTCTATTGAAAATCTTGTTGCAATTCGAACAAATGGAAACATTAATTCCCATATAAAATCATTTTTTGTCATAGCCCTAGCAGCATTTTTAAATTTTTCTTTCATTTTATTAGCCCTTTGCAAACTAGATACTTATACTTCCCTTGAGAGTCTATGAAACTTTTTATTGATGCATTTTCGTTAAATCGCTGCCTTCCCCTGCACCATCGCCTCTTCCATTCCCGAATACTCCCAATTACCATATCTGCCGATACTGGCAATATCGCAGCGATGCATAAAATCCATGATGGTTTTCCTGCTTTTGCTCTGCTGGTGGTCGTAAATGACGTAGGCACATTCCAGATCAACCACATCCTTGACCAGGATATCATCCAGGCTTCTGATCAGACCGATCTCGACCATCTCTACCACGGCCTTTCTCACCAGAGCCTCCTTATCCACATCCCATCCTTGCTGATATCCGATCTCGACATAGTACGAGGTGGTCCCGGTCGGCGCCATGGAAACGGAAAAGTTTGAGTAGCATCCGACGCGGTAGGCGGTAAACTTATTATCGGGCAGATAAATCCAGTGCTTGTCGGTCATCTCCCCCTTGACCCCCAGGTTGACTATCAGCACCGAGTTGTGCCGAAGGTTCCGGCTTGCCGTTATCACGTCCTTCGGCACGGCCCCGTCCAGCATCCCGACCAGCCGGTTCAGCGGCATACTGGAGATGAGTCTGTCATAGCTTGCCTGTGAACCGGAAGCGAATCTGACCATTTTTGCCACCGGATCGATAGCGATCACACGCTCGTTCAGACGGATGTTGGGCACCCGCTCTGCCAGGGCGTCGCTAAGCGCCTGGATGCCACCCTGCCGGGGATACCAGAAGCTGGCATTGTAGCCGTAGCCCTTGGTTTGGTCCTCGAAAGCGCCGGTGAAAACATCTTCCAGATTCGGTTTAGGTACGTACTCGCTCATCCATTCACAGGTCATCTCCTCGGTCGGCACGGTCCAAAGCTTTTCATTGTAGGGGAACATAAAATGCTTCCCGATACCCTCACCGAGCTTCGCCACGATCCAGTCGCGAAAGGTGCGATAATCTCTCGTCGGCAGGTCTTCATTATCGTAGTAGGACTTAACGAACTCCAGCAGACACTCCTTTACGACAGGTGCTGGGAGTCCGAACAGATTGGCCTGAAAAGGGTAACGTGTGAATGCGCCATGCGAATAAATAACCGCTTTGCGATCAAGGATGTTCAGGTTGTCAGCCAGCAGTTCCCTGACCAATTCCTGAAAATATGGGTTTTTCAGGTGAAGGAGATGTCCAGAGTAATCAAAGAGGAACCCGTCCCGTTCGATGGTCCGGCAACACCCGCCAACCAGGGCATCGGCTTCATAAATCTCGTAATCCAGATTCTTCTGCTGAGCGTGGTAGCCTGCACTCAGACCGGCCAGCCCGGCACCAATAATAACCGTTGCCGCCATTTCAGGCTCCTTGTGTTTGTTTCATGCGAAAATTCATAAATAAAGCAGAAACGTAATTGCGTTCGTCATTTCGCATCCATTGTTTGTAAATAGACGCCATTACTAGTGTCACAAAAATAACGTCCGCAATAAAAATTTCCGGCATGGTGAGATACCCTCGTAACCATCCCATCAACGCCCAAGCTGCAATATATATTGGTATTAAGTACTTCAACCGGGAGTCAATGAAGGAGAAGCCAGCCAGGCGATAATTCAAGAAACCCATTACAACCACAATCACAAAGTAAGCTATTGCTGTACTAACTGCAGCGCCTGCAATCCCTATTTTAGGAATAAGGATAAAATTAAGAATTGAATTTATAATTCCACCCACAAGGTATGAAAACAGAATAGCCTTGGTGTTTCTATTTGAATAAAGCGGAGCTGTAAGCAGAGTGATCAATACCTGCATTGCGAAGGCAAAAGCAATAGTACCCATTATGACGTGTGCGTCATAATATGCAGCACGTCGAACAAAGATCGTCATAATTGTGGAAGAATTCAGCTCAAACAAACATACAATGGTCAAAAGCATTGCAAACATACCTACAAAAACCACCTTGAAAATCTTCATATATTGTTCACGGCTTTCGACCCAAAGACGTGCTGACACGGGAAACCAGAAGAAGTTCAATGCAAAAGTGATCGACAAAATCACATTAGTTATGCCGTAGATTACAGAGTATTTGCCAAGGGTTTCCTGACCACTGAAATAAGCCAGGAAATAAGAGTCAGAAGACTGAACTATCCATGAGAAGAAGAAAACCGGCAGCAACGGCAAGGACATAATCAAGAAATGTTTCAGTATGGTTTTATCTATGTGAAACGAGTATTGGATACTTGAATATATTTTTCTATAAAGAAATGCTGAAAAAAACATTTGAACTATGAAAGCCGATACAACCATTCCTTTGTAAGAATAGCCAAAATAAACAAATGCAATTGTAGCTATTGTAATTACAATATCTTTTTGAAACGTATTCTTAAGTATAATGCCTGATTTCTGGTATGTTGCTAACAAAAATATTGGTAATTTATTAGTAATATTAGCTAACAAAAGGAGACTGACCCATATTACATAAGAACCGTATTCAGAAGAAAACATATAAAATAACGATGCTAAAATATAAAAACACACCGTTAAAATAAATATTACGTTGAGAATTGTATTAAACATCTTGCTGATAGTATCGACATTTTTTTCCTGGGCAAATAATATACCTACGCCATCGGTCAAATTCAGAGTAACAATAGGGGTCAGCACCGAACTGGTAACTAATATCAAATTATACGCACCAAGCTCACTAGGTGCCATCAGCATAGTTAATATTGGCATGGTAATTAGACCCTTAAGCTTTATAAGCAATTGAAATAACACACTGCTTACAGCACTCTTTCCAATTGTTTGCCTGTTTACTTCAAAACTTAATAAATGATCTTCCTTCAAATTGTTCTCCAACAAGTTGTAAATCCGAGTGCTGGAATATACATGTGTCTTTTTATTAGTTTAAAGTTGAATTTTTGCAGGTTATTTATAGCTGGAGTATTAACTTTGAGAACCATCATTTCAGCTCTCTTTTTGCCTAATTCAATTACATTCTCAAAAATATGCCGGAATGCTGACGCGTGAATACCCTTTCTCTGAAAATCCTCAAGAGTTGATGTGTCATATATAAAAGCTGCATCTTCAGAAATTTGATAATTTGTATTTATCGCAGGTTCAAAATATTCCGTCCTGCACGTAATAAATGCCCAATAAACTATTTTTGACTGCACTAAATAAGCTACACAAGTGTCATTAAACGTAATAATACGTTCGCTTATATATGTAATAGATTGTGATGGAAAATAATTACAATATTCACCTAAGTTATTACTATTAATTTTAACAAAAGTTCCATTTATACTTGGTTTGTAATCATAGTTAGTTTTGTCAGGAATATGTTCATACAGATTGGCAATAATAATAGCTTTACCCCAGAGTACATAATTTAATGCCCTGGACTTTTTTTCTATGTATTTTACCAAGTGATTCATGGAGTAAAATCGCCCATTATTTTGATTGATATTTTGCCGTTATCACGCAATTGAGCAATTTTCATCAGCCACTCTTCCAGTTTTTTCCAACCGTCATGTTCTGCCCATTGATAGCAGTGCGTGTAATAGTTGGCTGGTTGGCAACCAAAATCATCAAGTTGCCGGAGGCACCTGTCCATTGTTTCCGGCGCAACCATCTGGGTTGTATTGAAAAATCTGAAGTCTTTGAAATCGATGATGCCGTAAGACGGGAGGATTCTTCCAATATTGCCTCGAAAGTTTCTAAAACCACCAGCCTTGAGCAAATCAAAATGACCACATTCGTTATATGGAAACACAAAACTGTCCAGTTTGAGCCCCCATTGCTTTCTGATCTGATCCGCAAGTTCCATGTCTCTCAGTACCGTCTTCTCGGAACAGTAGTGATACCGGGAATGCCCAAAGGTATGATAACCAATTTCAAAATCAGGATTTTTTATCAGTTCTTCGATCACGTCGGGCATATACCATGATGAGTCGGTCTGGCTGTTGGAGCATGGATCATGCTGGAACCAGTCCCCGAACCAGTCCTGTTCTTCAAATCCATGATTTCCAGAACAACTCTCTAGGAACAGATGCCCGCAAACCGCCCAGGTAACGGGAATCCGGTATTTCTTGAAAAGTTCCGCCAATCGTCGCACGCACTCTTTACTATTCCAAAATCTCCGTAAATACTCCCAGTTTTCCGACGTAGCATGACTTAGTGCAACTCCTGCTTCAAAATCTACCGAAAGAGTCACAAAATTACCTTTGATATTTTCGCCAAGGTACTTGTTGTGCAGTGTTTTAATGCAGTGCTGATCACACCTGAGCCCATTCTTTTCCTGAACATTGTGTTCTACAAAAACGTATTTTTCTTTCATGACCTGCAAGCTATAAAGATGTACATTGTTACCTAGTTCAATGTATGAGGGAGATGGAACTTTGATCTGATTAATGATTTTAGTGTTATTCCCGATACGTGCAAAATTTGACAACCTTTGCACCTTTTTTGATACTGGAGGTAGATTGCAATACAAGCTGTAACTGTCCATGAAAGAACTGAGCTCACGGAGCACCTTACCTCTTGCACGGGGTAATATTTTATTTGTTGGTGCCATATTTTGTTTTCACGTGCCTTTTCAGGCGACTCCCGCATTGTTTGATAACTTCGGTTATCTTTAGATCGAGTTCGTAATGTTCATGGAATACCGGTTTAGCCCCTAATCTCTTTTTTAGAACGGCTAATGAGCTATCTAATGGTGTCGTACCAAAATCTATCGTTTCGAGATTCCTATCAAAAGCATATCGGATCATTTCAGCGTAAAGAAATACATCAACTCTGTACTCCACGTACTCTCTGCTTCCGCGAAGAAGCCAAAGCCACATACGACCCAAGAACTCAAAACTTAAAGCAGAGCCAACATCTTGATTATCTACTACAGCAATCCAGTACTGGGAGTTATCATGTAAGGATTCAGTCAACGCACTGATAAAACGTTTTTCTAAAGGTATAACGCCCTTGGTTTCAGCCATTTCTAAATAAAAGGGGTAAAACCGATCCACAGCGATCCTTGAAGGAGTTAGCATTTCGACAAGTACACCTTTACGCTTTGCCGTGTTAATGTTTTTTCTTTTATCATGAGTAATATATTTACTTGTGTAGGTTTCGAAGCATTCAATATTTTTGATATTTAGTTCAAAGAAACAAACTTTACTTTTCAATATATATCCGTGAGCAAGTAATACGTTTGAGTATTCAAAATCTGGTGGAATCTGAATAGAAATCTTCCTGCATTTTTCTTGATTGGCATAATCTAACAACACATTCATAAGATCATTTGGATTCTCGTTTTTGTTTATAAAACCAGGTGCTAAAAGTGCAGAACCTGTTATCTCATGTTTCTTAGAATTGAAAAACAATGGGCATATCCAACTTACTAATCCATTCTCAGTTACATCGGCAAAAGGTAACGCTGTTAGCTCTGGGAAGTAAGATTCTATGGTTGATATCCAGTTATATGTATAAGAAAGGTAAGGATAATAAGATTGTTCCGCACAATTGTCCCACTGTTCTTGGTTCCACGATTCTTTGGCATTAAGCAATTTAATCAATTTGTATTCCTCTGTTTCTGACAGTCAAACTTGGCGGATCAAAGGGAGTTATCGTCGACAACTCAGATTAGAACGTTGATATTAGTCCATGAAGTTTATCGAATTGAAATCCTGCAAGTCAGCGTTTTTGTCAACCGTGGTTTTTCTCACTCAGCTCATCTCACCGTACACATAAACCACCTTGTCTTCATCCGTCTTCCCTCGGTAAAGAGAAAGCCAAGAGCTAAGATGATAAACAACACCAGCAGCAGCAGAACTGCTGCTGCAAAACAAAATGCGAATATGTTCACGATTGTCAGCAGTTGCGTGAAAATGTCGTAAAACCGGCGGAATAAAAATGTACCACTTTATTCTCCATTTGACGGCTCCTGGAAGATCTTCTTGCCTTAAATGCGAAGAATATGAAAAAGATCGATCCATTTGATAATGTTTTTTGAAGAAGATACAGGCCTCTGTTCCACATTTTCATAGTGCCAGCTTTCTTACACTTTCAGATCACCGGTGACACACGATGGAAATATTTGTTCAGACAGAATGAAGGAGACTCTTCCCAACTATTCATTTGGCACCCTCAACTTTTATATTGGTCGGAGGAAGAACTGTCTTTGAATTTGTATTTTGTATTGCAAAAATATATTTCACTTCAGTTGGTGAAAGTGCGCGGTTATATATCATGACATCATCAATGGAACCACGATATTGATATTGGCCGTTGCCATTATTATTGCCGATAATCAAATCTGAAGGCGTAGAGGTAACACTACCGGTGTTTTGTTCGGATACGAAATCGCCGTTTGACAAAACACCGTCTATATAAAAATTAATAGTTGTCGTTTTGTAATCGAAGACAACCATAACGTGATGCCACTTATTGTCTCTATAAGAAATTCTGGAGGTAGAACATCTATACATATTATTATTGTTAGCTGATGTATAAAACTGAAGTCGGCCATCCGGATGAAGCGCTAACGTATATTTATTGAAATCTGGATTCCTGGAGACCAGCATTCCATAATCCAACGAGGTTCCCGCCTTGAACCATGCGCCAATGCTAAAATTACCGGTTCCCATGTTCAGCAGAGTCGAATTTTTTACTCTAATGAAATCGTTAGCATTTGAAAAACGAGCAACTTGCCTCCTTGTCACGTCAGTAATAATGGCGGCCCCGTTAGTCAATATGCCGTTATTTCGTCCTGTTGCATCGGAAGCATCTCCCTTTAAACTCCAGTAGGCAACATAATCGCCCGGAAAGTTTATGGCGGTATATACGCTCTGGTTATCGCTACAGTAGTAACTCCTGTATTCACTTCCATACACGCCATCACTCTGAGTGGTATCAAGACAGTTCGGATAAATGCCGCAATAATAATCTGTTCCACGGCATTGTTTGAGTCCAATCAGGTTCGACGCAGCGACTATGGAGTCTGCAAGACCCCGGTAGTATTGCCTGTATGCCGGTTTGTCACTTTCGTTGATATCTGATAGAACAGAATCCGGCACTTGATAGTTGGGATCGCTAAGCAGCGATTCCAACTCCGGAACAATTCCGGCAAGCCAGGCACTGTACAAATGCCCCATGACTTTACCGGTCCTCGCCTGCTCCATATTTCCAGTCCAGACAAGTTCAGTCGTTCCCTTTACATCGGCCCAACTGGTAGGCCATACTCGAAACCCCTTGTTTAAATACATTCCCACAGTACTGAACGTCCCTTTGGCAGAATCATATCCATAAGAAAGGTCTGCAGAATATCGCCAATCGGCAATAATCAGACCTTTGGGAATCAGATCAATTGCAGCGGAGGTGTTTTTGAGAACCTTCGAACCGTTCCACTTCGGGTCAAGCATATCGCCCCACATGATAACTTCCATATTCGGGTTTAATTGCTTGATATGGTTATAGGCATTGGAGATGGCCATGGCATACAATTGAGCGGAACTCTTGCCGGTCAACTGTTCCGGATTGTCATACCACCACCCCAGCTCATCGCTCTCGATATGAAACCCTTCCGGTTTGACACCTTTGGCAGTGGTAAACGCCGAAATCAACTCATCGATCATGTTGAAAACCACCGTCTCGCCCGCTTTGTTCAGGGGATCCCGGGTATCGGAGGAGGAAACCTGCCAGTAGGCTGTCGTCGGCGGGGCATTGCCCGCACTTGAGGTGTGGGATGTCACACAGCGGTATGTCCGACCGCCGTACAGGACATAATCGGCATTTGCCCTGTATGCCGTGCCCTGTTGCCAGGCTTTGCCAGGCAGCATGTATTCTGGATACACATAGGGAAAAACATTGCCGACTGCATGCGTCAGAACCTGCAATGCCACCATTACCCGCATCCCGTTTGCCCGGACTATTTCAGCCATTCGGCGGGTCTCCCCGGAAGTGAAGCCCCTGCTGGCAGGATACGAATAGGTTTTCAACCGGGCATCTGATGTGAAATGATAGGCGCCGTAGTTCATATCAAACACGATCGTATTGAGCCCCTTTGCTCTCAGGGATTTCACCAAGGCTTCAAAATCTGTAATAAATGCATCATGTGAATTGTCTGTATTTGCCTGCGGTGAAAAGAAGAGCCCCACCCATGGTTCCAGCGCATACACTGGCCCGGAGAGAGAAAATATAATGAATAACACGAACTGGATCAGCATCAAGCTCGCTTTACAGGATTGTTTGTTGAATGTGTTTTTCATCTATTCTCCCAAATAGTTAA
>JBAYZR010000024.1:0-18288 GCA_041672425.1 Pedobacter sp.
AGCAGACTATGAACGAACCATTCAGGTGGCCTTCCGTGAAGTGGCCGACGCACTGGCCGAACGTCGCTGGCTCACCGAGCAGATCGTTGCTCAGCAGGCGACCCTGGCAGCCCAAACAGAACGTGCACATTTGGCCGGATTACGTTATCAGAGCGGTGCGGCGCCGTACCTTGAGGTGCTTGACGCCGAACGCGACCGGTTTGCCGCCGAGCAGGCGCTGGTTCAGGTACGACGGGCGCTGCTCTCCAGCAGCGTGAACCTCTATGCTGCACTGGGCGGTGGCGCTGCGCTAATTCCGATTTCAAACCAAAGATGAAATCAAGGCGGCGAGGAGTGAGGCGACGAAGATAGCGCTTTGATCTGAAATTGGAATAACTCAAAGGCGTTGCGTGCGCCATGAGGCAATGGAGATAGTACCATGACCAACGAACCTAAACCGGAAGCTGCCGCCGAATCTAAACCGGAAACAACAGCCGAGCCTGAAAAGACCATCACCAGGCAACAGAAGAAATGGTTGATCACCATCATAGTTGTATTGATTCTCGCCGGTCTGGGTATAGCCGCCTGGCTGCTTTTTGGCAAGGATGACAAAAACAAAGGTCTTGTCAGCGGCAATGGCCGCATTGAGGCCGTCGAAATCGATGTTGCCGCCAAGACAGCCGGTCGAGTGAAGGATATTCTGGTACGTGAAGGGGAATTAGTCAACGCCGGACAGGTAGTAGCGTTGATGGATACTGAAGTCCTTGAAGCCCAGCGTCGGCAAGCCGAAGCGCAGCTGAAACAGGCGCAGAGCTCGGTTGAGACGACGCGTAGCCAATTGGTACAGCGCGGAAGCGAAAAAGAGGCTGTATTGGCGCTGGTCAGACAGCGCGAGGCTGAACTGGGTGTTGCCCGGAAACGCGCCGTTCGCTCATTAACCCTCGCTTCCGAAGCAGCGACGTCGCAGCAGGAGGCTGATGACGATAGTGCGAGGGTACAGAGCGCCGTAGCCTCTGTCAGCGCGGCTCGTGCCCAGCTCGCCGCCGCCGGCGCTGCCATCGTGACGGCGAGCGCCGAGATTGCCGGCGCGCAGTCAGCCGTCGAAGCTGCGCGGGCAACCGTCGAACGCATCCAGGCCGATATAAAGGATAGTGCCCTCAAGTCTCCCCGTGAAGGACGAATACAATACCGAGTGGCCCAACCCGGTGAAGTGGTCGGCGCTGGAGGCCGGGTGCTGAGTATGGTTGACCTGAGCGATGTCTATATGACATTTTTCCTGCCAACGACCGCTGTGGGACAGGTCGCACTCGGCACTGAGATACGGCTGGTACTCGACGCGGCGCCCAAGTATGTGATTCCGGCGAAGATCTCCTTTGTTTCCGATGTGGCCCAATTCACCCCAAAAACCGTGGAGACATCAAGTGAACGACTGAAGTTAATGTTCCGTGTTCGGGCACAGATTCCCGTGGAGCTGCTTAAAAAACACATCGCCCAGGTCAAGACCGGACTGCCCGGCATAGCCTATGTCCGGTTGGATTCTGCCATGCAGTGGCCAGCCCATCTGATGGTAAAGCTGCCGCAATGAATCACAACGACCCGACAGCCGTCCTTGCGCCACCCGTGGTGCGGATGCATGAGGTCAGCCTGCGCTACGCTAAAACCCTGGCGCTGGATACGATCAACCTCGAGCTTCCGTCCAGCTGCATGGTTGGTGTCATTGGCCCCGACGGTGTGGGCAAGTCCAGCCTGTTCTCCCTGATTGCAGGCGCCCGTGCCATCCAGAGCGGACAGATCGAGGTTATGGGCGGCAGCATGGCAGATAAGCGCCACCGTAGCGCGGTTTGCCCTCGTGTGGCCTACATGCCCCAGGGACTCGGCAGAAATCTCTACCCAACATTGTCGGTTTTCGAAAATATCGATTTCTTTGCCCGTCTGTTCGGACAAGGCCGCCAGGAGCGTGAACGCCGCATCGACGAATTGCTGCGCGCCACCAGCCTGGCCCCCTTTTCCGACCGACCCGCCGGTAAGCTCTCCGGGGGTATGAAGCAGAAGCTCGGCCTGTGCTGCGCGCTGATCCATGACCCAGACCTGTTGATTCTGGACGAACCGACCACCGGCGTCGATCCGTTGTCGCGCCGACAGTTCTGGGAGCTCATCGACCACATCCGCGCTGATCGAGCCGGGATGAGTGTGCTGATTGCCACCGCCTACATGGAAGAGGCCGCGCGCTTTGACTGGCTGGTGGCCATGAACGCCGGACATGTGCTTGCCACCGGCGCTCCGCAGGAGCTCCTGAGCCAAACCAACACCAAGTCTCTGGAGGAGGCGTTTATTGCCCTGCTGCCGCAGGCCCAGCGTGACGGCTACCAACCGGTGATCATTCCACCCCGTGAGACAGATGGCGCTGGAGAGCCAGCCATTGAGGCCCATGATCTAACGATGCGCTTTGGTGATTTTGTTGCCGTCGATCACGTGAGTTTCAGCATCGGGCGGGGCGAAATCTTCGGTTTCCTGGGGTCAAACGGCTGCGGCAAGACTACCACCATGAAGATGCTGACCGGCCTGTTGCCGGCCAGTGAAGGTGAGGCTTCGTTGTTTGGTCGTCCGGTGGATCCGAATGATCTCGATACCCGTCGCCGTGTCGGCTATATGACCCAGTCATTTTCACTCTACAGCGAATTGACGGTTCGGCAGAATCTGGCGCTGCATGCCCGCCTGTTCAGGATGCCGGAAGAGCGTATCACGTCCCGCGTGCAGGAGATGGCGCAGCGTTTCGGCCTGAAAGAGGTCATGGACAGTCTGCCAGATGCCCTGCCTTTGGGGCAACGCCAGCGCCTCTCCTTGGCGGTGGCAATAATCCACGGTCCGGAGATGCTGATCCTTGACGAGCCGACCTCGGGGGTAGACCCGGTGGCGCGCGATGCCTTCTGGCAGATCATGATCGATCTGGCGCGCCGGGAGAAGGTCACCATCTTCATATCAACCCACTTCATGAACGAGGCGGAGCGCTGTGACCGGATCTCGCTGATGCACGCCGGCCGGGTGCTGGTCAGTGACTCGCCGACCGCGCTAATCGCAGCTCGCGGGGCAAACACGCTGGAGGAAGCGTTTATCGGCTATCTTGAAGAAGCATCTGCCGAAGATGGCCGAGCTACGACTGCGGAGGGGGCCTCCCATTCAGCCCCGATCCGCGAACGAACCTCGGGCACAGATGCAAAGACTACCTTCTTCAGCCTGCGCCGCCTGTTCAGCTATACCAGGCGCGAGACCTTGGAGCTGCGCCGCGACCCGATGCGCCTGGCTCTAGCCATGCTGGGGAGCGTGATCCTGATGTTCGTCATGGGGTATGGCATCACCTTGGACGTGGAGAATCTCTCTTTTGCAGTCCTTGATCGGGATCAGACCACCATCAGCCGTGACTATGCGTACAACCTCTCCGGTTCGCGTTATTTCAGCGTACGTCAGCCCATCAACGACTACGACGAACTTGACCGGCGTATGCGTGCCGGCGAAATCAGCCTGGCGATCGAGATCCCGCCCGGTTTTGCCCGTGATATGCGGCGTGGCGCACCGGTTGCCGTCGGGGCCTGGATCGATGGCGCCATGCCCACACGCGCCGAAACGGTGCGCGGCTATGTGCAGGGGATGCATGCCCATTGGCTGGCGACCCTGGCACGGCAGACTCTCGGCAGCGCCGCAACAACAGGAGCGGCAACCATCGAGACACGCTTTCGCTATAACCCGGATGTCAAGAGCCTGCCGGCCATGGTACCGGCAATGATCCCGATACTCTTAATGCTGATCCCTGCCATGTTGACCGCGCTGTCGGTGGTACGGGAAAAAGAGCTTGGCTCTATCGTAAACCTTTATGTCACCCCGGTTACCAGGCTGGAGTTTCTGCTCGGCAAGCAGATTCCCTACGTCGTACTGGCGATGCTCAATTTCCTGCTGCTTACCGCGCTGGCGATCTTCCTGTTCGGAGTACCGGTCAAGGGCAGCTTCATGACCCTGGCAATCGCAGCATTGCTGTACGTGATTGCGGCTACCTCCTTCGGGCTGGTGATTTCGACCTTCACGCGCAGCCAGAGCGCTGCCCTGTTCGGTACTGCGATACTGACCATACTGCCGGCTGTTCAGTTCTCCGGCATGATTGATCCGGTCTCTTCGCTGGAGGGCGTCGGCGCTTTGATAGGGAAGATCTATCCGACCACCCATTTCCTGGCCATTGCCCGCGGCGCCTTTTCCAAAGGACTCGGTTTCGGCGATCTCCATGCCTCTTTTATCCCCCTGCTGATTGCCGTGCCTGTTTTGATTGGCTTGGGGGCAAGCTTGCTCAAGAAACAGGACCACTGACCATGCGCGCCGCCAACATCCTGCATCTCGGCATCAAGGAACTGCGCAGCCTGCTGCACGACCCAATGATGATCGTGCTGATTGTCTACGTTTTCACGTTCGCAGTCTATGCGGCTACAACCGCCATGCCGGAAACCCTGCACAAAGCGCCGATCGCCATTGTTGACGAAGATCGTTCACAACTCTCCACTCGCATCGCCGATGCCTTCTTCCCGCCGCTCTTCATGACGCCGGTAATGATCACACAAAACGAAATGGATACCCGCATGGACGCTGGTCTCGACACCTTCGCCATCAACATCCCGCCCAGCTTCCAGCGAGATGTACTCGCCGGACGCAGTCCCACCATACAGCTCAACGTTGACGCCACCCGGATGAGCCAAGCCTTTACCGGCAGCGGTTATATTCAGAACATTATCAGCAGTGAGGTTAGCGCCTTCCTACAGGGGTATCGTTCAAACACAACACCAGCAGTTGATCTTGACCTGCGGGTTCGCTTCAATCCACAGTTGAACAAATCCTGGTTCAGTGCCGTAATGGAACTCATAAACAACATTACCATACTCTCCATTGTACTCACCGGCGCCGCGTTGATCCGCGAAAGGGAACATGGCACGGTGGAGCATCTGCTGGTAATGCCTGTAACCCCTTTCGAAATAATGACCAGCAAGGTATGGGCCATGGCGCTGGTAGTACTGGCTGCCACAGCCTGCTCACTGCTCTTCGTCGTCCAGTGGCTGCTCAAAGTCCCCATCGAAGGCTCCATAGCCCTGTTCCTGGTCGGAACTGCGCTGCACCTGTTTGCCACAACCTCATTAGGTATATTCCTTGGTACCATAGCTCGCTCAATGCCGCAGCTTGGTCTGCTGCTGATGCTGGTACTGCTGCCGCTACAGATACTCTCCGGCAGTACAACGCCCAGGGAGAGCATGCCGGAGTTTATTCAATACGTGATGATGGCGGCGCCTAACACCCATTTTGTCATGCTTGCTCAGGCCATCCTGTATCGAGGAGCAGGGCTTTCCGTTGTCTGGCCACAGTTCATCTTCCTCGCACTGATCGGCGCGGCCTTATTTGCCCTGTCTCTGGCACGCTTCCGCAAAACCATCGGAACCATGGTATGATTGCGATTCAGCTACAGATGCCAGATAATGGACTTGGAATATCAGTTTAGGCACTCGGCAAAGAATAAATGTTCCATATAACGTTCAGATTTGGGTCGGAGTTTGCCGTGCCGATTGAGCAAAACCGCAGGCGTAGCAATGCTACGTTGAGGATTTTGCGATTGAGGCGCGGCGAAATACGGCCCAAAGATGAAATGTAAGATGGAATGTTTATTCTTTGCCGAGTGCCTTATTCCAAGTCCCTGACCCGGACGAGCCAAGGCGCAGTGATGGTTAACCAATTGTTGAAGAGAGGAGAACAGTCATGATTGATGAGGAGATTGATTTCAGCATAGAGCGGCTCGGCGACTGCTGTTTCCCGTCCCCAATGAAGGGGGTACGATTCATTGGGGACAGGGGGCGCCTCCTTTACCATTCCCGTTACGAAGAGATTCAGCCATTAATCAACGCGAGCAAAGATCTGCCAGCCTTTGAGCTGGCCGGCCCGCGCGAACGGATATTTTTCAACCCTGTAGACATCAGCTGCGGCATAGTCACCTGCGGCGGCCTATGCCCAGGGATCAATGACGTGATCCGCGCCGTGACCCTGAGTCTCTACCACCATTACGGGGTGCGGCGGATCTACGGTTTCCGCTATGGTTACGAGGGGTTGGTGAAGCGCCTTGGCAACACCCCTCTCGTCCTCACCCCCGATGTGGTGAATCAGATTGGCGAGCTGGGTGGGACGATCCTCGCCTCCTCTCGTGGTCCACAGGAACCGGCGGAAATGGTTGATTACCTGGAGGAACTGGGGGTCACTATCCTCTTCGCCATCGGTGGCGACGGCACCTTGAAGGGGGCCGGGAAGATCGCCGGGGAGGCGGCCAGGCGGGGAAGGCACATCAGCGTCATCGGCATCCCTAAAACCATCGACAACGACATTTCCTTCATTCAGACGACTTTTGGCTTTGAAACTGCTGTTGCCGAGGCTCACCGGGCCATCTATGCCGCCCACACAGAGGCGACCGGGGCACGCAACGGTGTCGGCCTGGTGAAGCTGATGGGCCGCGACTCGGGGTTCATCGCCGCCCATTCAACACTGATCAACAGCCAGGTGAACTTTTGCCTGGCGCCTGAAGTACCCTTTACTCTGGAGGGGTTACTGCGGAACCTGAATGAGCGCCTTACGCAGCGAGGTCATGCGGTAATAGCCGTGGCCGAAGGAGCGGGTCAAGAGCTGCTGGCAACTACAATGGAGCGCGACGCCTCAGGCAACTTCAAGCTCGGCGATATCGGCACTTACCTGCGGGAAGCCATCAAGGAGCACTTTGCCAACACCGGCATGGAGATCAACCTCAAGTACATCGACCCGAGCTACATCATACGCAGCCAGCCGGCCAACCCACACGATTCGGCCTTTTGCCTGCTCCTTGGACACAACGCCGTTCATGCCGGCATGAGCGGACGGACCAACATGATGGTGGGGTTCTGGAACCATCAGTTCACCCATGTCCCTATCAACCTTGCTACCCGGCAAAGGAAAAAGATCGACCCGGAAGGCTGGCTTTGGAGCAGCATACTGGCATCCACCGGCCAGCCGCGTGAGCTGATTTAGGATGGTAGAACAAAATCACCGCGAGGCTTGACCTTTGGTAATCATGGGTAGTATTATACGACCTTGTCGCCTTAAAAATGATGAAAATGGTTAGCTCAATCCCAAACCAACCAAAGAACACCTCTTCTCAAATGACACAACGAGCTTCTCTGATTTCTTCCGGGTGTATCTGGCTTACTGTTGTCGCAGGGGTCATTCTGTCGATAATATCGGTAGTGAATGTCTGTTCGGCTTGCAGTGAAATAGCTGCGTTCTCTGTTTTTGGCATGGATTTCGGTTGGTTCGGGGTTGCTTATTTTGTTGTGCTTGCGCTTTTTGTGGCCCTGCGGCATCGATTTGTCTGGGCTGACCGGCTGGTGATAATTCTTCTGTTTGCCGCTGCTGGAGCAGAATCCAGGTTTATATGGCTGCAAAAATATGACATCGGTCATTGGTGTCCGATCTGTCTTGGTATTGCGGCAGCTGTCTGTTTCGGTTGTTGTGCTAAGCTTTATGAAACATTTGGAACCAAAGGAGTCTGTATGAAATTTCGTGCCAGATTATTACTGATTGTCTTTGTAATAGCTGCTATCGGATTGGCGGTGGCGTTTTTTGGGGTAAAAAAAGAGTCCGAGGCGGCTGGGGTGGATCTGTTCCTCGGTAGGACTAAAAGCTCCACCATTGTCTATTTTATCAGCGATTGGTTCTGTCCTGGTTGTCGGAATATCGAGCCAGGCATAGAGAATATGTTTCCGGATATTGCCCGTTTGGCAAAGGTTGGTTTTGTAGATTTTCCGATCCATAAAGAGACTCTGAATTTTACCCCATACAATCTCCTGTTCCTCTCTTACGAGAAGGAGAAATATTTACCATTGCGTAAGGCCCTGGGTGGACTTGCCTTGAAGACAAAGACTCCCACTCGGGAAGAGGTTCAGGCGGTTGTCGCACCGCTTGGTGTGAAGCTTCGTCAGCTTGATTATGCTGAAGTCTTGTACGGGCTACAGTCTAATCTAACAGTCTATCGTGGTTTTAATATCAATTCCACACCGTCGGTTGTGGTGACTAACACCAAGACGAAAAAAACCAAGATCCTGGTGGGAGACAAGCAAATCACCGAACATGCTGTCAAGGCGGCTATAGCTGAAGTGGGAAAGTAGTAGACTTCAACCGCACTGTGCCTGAAGATCCCCCGAAAAAACATCCTTGTGCTGACTGTAGCTATTGTCAGTGGTGCTCCGATGATCGCTGTAGTCTCTGTCTGAACCGGAAGACTTGCTGTCGTCGCAAACTCTCCATTGCCGAGCAGATTGCACTCTATGAAAGCCTCAATCGTCCCTAAATTGACGCCATTTTATCTTCCCTGTCGCTATATTTCACCTCAGGAAAATATGGGTGCTGGATGTCTGAAAAGATTTTAGCATTAAAAGTCGATGTCGATACCTACGCCGGGACACGCGATGGTGTACCGACCCTGCTGGAGGATATGGCGCATTTCGGCGTCCATGCCACCTTCTATTTTTCCATGGGGCCGGACAACTCGGGCAAGGCTATCCGTCGCATATTTACACGCAAGGGCTTTCTGCAAAAGATGCTGCGCACCAAGGCGCCTGCTGCCTATGGCATCAAAACCATGCTGTACGGCACGTTGCTGCCGTCGCCGATGATTGCCGCTTCCTTTCCGGATATCTTGCGTGAGACAGAACGGCAGGGGCACGAAGTTGGTATCCACTGTTGGGACCATGTCAAGTGGCATGATTATCTACCATTGTTTCCCAAGCATCTGACCGCTATGGAATTGGGGCGCGCCAGCTCCCTGTTCGAGGAGATCTGTGGGCGCCGGGCGGTTACCACCGCAGCGCCGGGTTGGACGGTCTCGCCCAATTCCCTGGAGGTGCAGGATGCCATGGGATTGGCCTATTGCAGTGACAGCCGCGGCACTCATCCCTTCTATCCGGTCATGGACGGTCGTAGGTTCAGAACAGTGCAGATTCCTACCACGCTGCCTACTGCCGATGAACTTCTGGGCGAGAACGGCATTACCCCCGAAAATATTCATAACTTCTACAGTGATAACCTTAGGGACGGACTCAACGTGCTGACCATTCACGCAGAACTGGAAGGCGGCGCCATCCGAGGGTCCTTTGTTCGGCTGCTGGAACGTCTTGCAATTGATGGCGTGCAATGTATTTCTCTGGCAGAGGCCGTCTGCCGGATGAATGAAACGCCGGCTTGCCGCCTCTTCATGGGCGAAATTCCCGGGCGGGTCGGCAAGGTGGCAATCCAGGGGAAAGTAGTATCATGATCAACCGTTATTTCCATGTCAACCGGCGTGACATGGTCTACCTCAAGTTCATCCTGGAGGCCTACGAGGGGATGAATGTCATGAGCACGGTGGATAATGCGACCGGCATCATCCTCATAGCCATCATGCCTGGCTTCGAGGATGACATGGACGCATTGCTGGCCGAGTTGGGCACAAAGGTGACCATGGAACCGGTAAAGTGGGAAGATCTGCTTGACAAACACAAGGGCGCTTATTACCTTTAAACTTATTAGCACTCATATATGACGAGTGCTAATTTTTTGGGATCTTGCCATGGACATGGAACTCTCTGCTCGCAGCAGACAGATACTCGAAGCAATTGTTGAAGACTATATCGCTACGGCCGAACCGGTCGCCAGCAGTGCAGTTGCACGTCGTCACGCAATGACGTTCTCGTCCGCCACAGTTCGTAACGTGATGGCCAACCTTGAGGAGATGGGTCTCCTGATATCTCCGCACACCTCAGCCGGCAGGATACCGACCGAAAAGGCGTATCGCTTCTACGTCGACTCACTCGTGGCGCTCCGTCAGGTTACCCGCGACGAAAAGAAACAGATTATCCAGCGTTGCCGCCAATCCGGTGGTGGTCTGTCTGACATCTTGAAAGAAACCAGCCGAGCCCTCTCCTCACTGTCAAATTACATGGGTATCGTGGTGGCGCCCAGCTTCATTTCCGACATTTTTCGCCACATCGAATTCCTTCGTATCAGTGCCCACAAAGTCCTCGCTATTCTGGTATCCACAAACGGTACGGTACAAAACAGGCTGGTGGAAACCGAGGATGACATTTCCCAGGATGATCTGGTCAAAATGGGCAACTATCTGAATGAATTGATGCAGGGTCTTACAATCTCGCAGGCTCGCGAACGCATCCTGACCGAGATGCAAAATGAAAAGGTTCAGTATGACCGCCTCATGTCCCGGGCTCTGGCTATCAGCCAGCAGGCTGTAAGCATGGAGCGAGATGAAATCTTTGTCGAGGGGCAGGCCCGCATCCTTGATCAGCCCGAATTCAGCAATGGGCGCCGTATGCGGGATATTTACCGTGCATTTGAACAAAAAGGGCTAATGCTGCAATTACTGGGTGGCTGCATGAAAGCCGAAGGCGTTCAGATATATATCGGCTCCGAAACTCCTGTCAGCAAATCAGCCGGTGTCAGCCTGATCACATCGCGCTTCATCACCAGCAACAACACCATTGGCCTGCTGGGTGTCATCGGCCCTACCCGTATGGGTTACTCCAGTGTTATTCCCATCGTTGACTACACCGCCAGGCTCGTGAGTCGGCTCTTAAACGATGTGTAATACGCTGTATTTCATACATAAAGGACTACCGCAACCATGAAAAAACACGATACTGTGAAAAACGTTCCTGGCGATCCCGCACCGGAACAGGAAACGTGTGAAACTGCTGAACCTACGGAGCCAACCACCCTGGAGGAGCAGATCAGCCTTTTAAAAGAGCATCTGGCTGCAAAAGAGGTGGAGTCACGTGAAAATTGGGACCGCTTCGTTCGCGAACGGGCTGATCTGGAGAATTATCGCAAACGGACCAACCGCGAGAAAGAGGAATTGCTCAACTACGGCACAAAATCGCTGATTGAGGAGATTTTGCCGGTGGTTGACAGCCTTGAACGAGCATTGGTCCATGCCAACGAAGATGATATATCGGCCGTAGTGGAGGGCATACGCATGACCCATTGCATATTGCTATCGGCCCTGAAAAAGTTTGGCGTCACCCCTGTGGAGTCTGCCGGCGCTACTTTTAATCCGGAGTTTCATCAGGCCATGACGCAAGTACCAACTGATCAGACTCCCCCAAATACCGTCGTGGAGGAGTTTCAGAAGGGATACATGCTGAAGGACAGGCTACTGCGGCCGACAATGGTATCCGTCTCCACGGCGCCGAAATAGACCTGCTCCAGGTTCAAATGCCATGTTTAAAACATTGGACATGGAATCTGGAATTTATTTTATTTGCACCCTTGTATTTTCCAGACATGGTGACTACCTTTAATACAGAATGACCTGAAAAGGAGGAATATCAATCATGAGTAAAGTAATCGGAATCGACTTGGGAACCACCAATTCCTGTGTCGCAATCATGGAGGGCGGCGAGCCGGTTGTTATCGCCAACTCCGAGGGCGGTCGCACAACTCCCTCAATGGTGGCTTTTTCGGATAGCGGTGAGCGCTTGGTGGGTCAACAGGCAAAACGGCAGGCAGTCACTAACCCGGAGAACACTCTCTACTCCATCAAACGTCTGATCGGTCGCAAGTTCGATACGGATGCAGTCAAAAAAGATATAGCCATCTCTCCCTTCAGAATTGTCAAGGCCGATAATGGCGACGCATGGGTAGAGGCACGCGACAAACGCTACTCCCCCCCGGAAATATCGGCCATTGTTCTGCAGAAGATGAAAAAGACCGCCGAGGATTACCTGGGCGAAACTGTAAGCGACGCAGTAATTACCGTGCCGGCCTATTTTGACGACTCCCAGCGCCAAGCAACCAAGGATGCCGGCAAGATCGCCGGTTTGAACGTATTGCGCATCATAAACGAGCCGACCGCAGCGGCCTTGGCATATGGCCTGGACAAGAAAAAAGAAGAAAAAGTAGCTGTCTTTGACCTTGGCGGTGGTACCTTTGACATCTCCATCCTGGAGTTGGGCGATGGCGTTTTCGAGGTCAAGTCTACCAATGGTGACACATTCCTAGGCGGAGAGGACTTCGATCAGCTGGTAATCGATTGGATCGCTGACGAATTCAAAAAAGATCAGGGCATTGACCTGCGCGGGGACAAGATGGCCCTGCAGCGTCTTAAAGAGGCAGCAGAGAAGGCCAAGTGCGAGTTGTCGACCTCCGTGGAGACAGACATCAACCTCCCCTTTATCACCGCTGATGCCAGCGGCCCCAAACACTTGACCATGAAACTCTCCCGCGCCAAGTTGGAATCAATCTGCGCCGGGTTGCTGTCCAAGCTGGACGGCCCTTGCCGCACCGCTCTCAAGGATGCAGGCCTGACTGCCGCCGACATCGACGAGGTCATCCTGGTGGGTGGCATGACACGTATGCCGGCTGTTCAGAAACGGGTTGAGGACATCTTTGGCAAGGCGCCCAACAAAGGCGTTAACCCGGATGAAGTTGTGGCCATTGGCGCATCCATCCAGGGCGGTGTTCTCAAGGGTGACGTCAAGGACGTACTGCTGCTGGACGTGACCCCGCTTTCACTGGGAATTGAAACCTTGGGCGGCGTACTGACCAGGCTGATCGATAAGAACACTACCATCCCCTGCCGTAAAAGCCAGGTATTCTCTACCGCTGCCGACAACCAACCGGCTGTCTCGATTCATGTCTTGCAGGGCGAGCGCGAAATGGCCAGGGACAATAAGACCCTGGGCAACTTCGAACTGACCGGCATACCTGCGGCGCCCCGCGGTGTTCCCCAGGTCGAGGTCACCTTCGACATTGATGCCAACGGTATCGTGCATGTCTCGGCCAAGGATTTGGGTACCGGTAAGGAACAGTCCATTCGCATCACTGCATCTTCCGGCCTCTCCAAGGAGGAAATAGACAAAATGGTGCGCGACGCTGAAGCCCATGCCGATGAAGACAAGAAGAAGCGTGAAGCCATTGAGGCACGCAATCACGCCGACAGCATGGTTTACAGCACCGAGAAATCGCTCCGGGAATTCGGCGACAAGATCGATGCCGTGGAAAAAGGAAACATCGAGAACAAAGTTTCCGAATTGAAGAAAATCATGGAAGGCGAGGATGCAGAGGCCATCAAGAAGGCCACCGATGAACTGGCACAGGCAGCCCACAAACTGGCCGAGGCCATGTATGCCCAGAATAAACCGGATGAAGAGGGCAAAGCGACTGGTGATAGTGAGCATGCCGGCGCATCCAAACCAAAGGATGACAAGGTCGTTGATGCGGATTTTGAAGAGGTCAAGGAAGACAAGAAATAGTCAGCGCCCTTGCTAGGTGTGACACAGTAGGGGCGGGCTTAAAACCCGCCCCTACACGCATTTTTAGTAAGTTACAATTTTCGTGAACGTACCTATTCCGTTTATCGGGTTGAGGTAAAAAGGACATCACTTTGGCTAACGGCGAAAAACGCGATTATTACGAAATTCTCGATGTCCATCGGAATGCCTCCGAGGCTGAAATCAAGAAAGCCTTCCGCAAACAGGCCATACAGTACCATCCCGACAAGAATCCGGGTGACAAGACAGCCGAGGACAAATTCAAGGAACTCACCGAGGCATACGAAGTACTCTCCGATGCGCAGAAGCGTGCCCAATACGATCAATTCGGTCACGCCGGCCTGTCCGGTGGTGGTTTTTCAAGTGGTGGATTCGGCGCTGGCACACCCTTTGGCGACATTTTCGGAGATATTTTCGGCGACATCTTCGGTGGTGGCGCTGGAGGCAGTCGTGGCCGCACCCAGGGCAGACGGGGAGACGATCTGCTCTACAACCTGGAGATCAGCTTCGAAGAGGCCGCTTTTGGCGTTGAGAAGAAGATTGCCGTTCCCTTTGCCAAGCGCTGCGGAACCTGCAACGGTTCAGGCTCCAAACCTGGCGCCGATCCCAAGGTTTGTCCAACCTGCCGCGGTGCAGGACAGGTACGCTATCAGCAAGGTTTTTTCAGCGTCAGCAAGACCTGCGGTCAATGCAACGGCGAAGGCAAGATCGTTGACAACCCCTGCCCTGACTGTCGTGGCAAGGGGAGTGTGAAGGACAACAAGACGCTCTCTGTCAAGGTGCCGGCAGGAGTTGAAACCGGTTCACGTCTGAAGATGACCGGAGAAGGGGGGCAGGGCAAGGGCGGCCCCAACGGCGACCTGTACGTGGCCATCAGCGTCAAGGATCATGCTATCTTTCAACGCGAAGACAACAATGTCATTTGCGAATTACCTATTAGCTTTATCCAGGCGTCACTGGGATGCGAGATTGAGATACCGACCCTGGACGGCAAGGTTGCCATGAAGATCTCCGAAGGGACTCAGTCAGGCAAAGTCTACCGTCTGCGTGGTAAGGGTATCCCCTCCCTGCAGGGCTACGGTCGTGGCGACCAAATGGTGATTATCAGAGTCGAGACTCCTTCAAATCTCAACAAAAAGCAGAAGGAACTGCTGGAGGAATTTGCCGCAATCAGCGGTGAAAATGTCCATCCGATGAAGAATAGCTTTCTTGACAAGGTAAAGCATTTTCTTAGTTGAAGTATGAATGGCTGGCCCGCGTTACAGATCGGCCTTTCATTTTTCTTTATGAACCTGCCGGTATTTTTTGGTATTTACCGATTAAAACCGGTATCAACATGGGGGCTAACGTGGACAAACAGCAACTTGTAGGAAAATTCACCGAGACCCTGCGACCCTTTGAGACCGACAATCTGATAACTGCAATACAAGCCCTGAGCCTGAAGGATATCTTCACCAATCCCGTTGTGCTGATTATCATTGCCGGTTTGCTTTTTTTGGGCGTGATCAAGAAGTCAAAACCGGTACTGTTGACACTGTTTGCCCTGATCGGGTTGATTGTCGTCTTGCGGTATGCCATGCCTGCGCCTGGCGAAGAGTTAGACATGAAATCACTGGTTCCATTTGCTTTTGGCGAACTATTGATCGGTTGCGTCATCATATATTTTGCAATGATAAAATCTGAGTAAATCTACAAAAAAGAGACTCCCGGAATGAAAATAGATAAACGCGACTGGTTGTTTGCCGGGCTACTTGTTGCAGTAATAGCGGTTTTTATCGCCATTTCCGGCAGAGAGAAAACCAAAACTGTGCCGTTTGACAACAATCACCGGATTGCCTATGAAGCCGCCTACAGGAATGCGCCAGGCCCTGAAGCTTCACTCGTCAAGCGTACTTTTTTCAAACCTGACAAAAAGGGCGCCGAGGTATATTGTGAGCCCTGCCACAAGGAAAAAGGGGTACCCTACCCCCCCAATCATCCTCCAAAAAACCGCTGTCTGTTCTGCCATAAACTGGTACAAAAATAAAATGAGGCCGTGGCCTTTTTTCCAATGTTATGGGATTTTTCCAACCCTATAGAAATGGCAAAATTATCATCTGCAATGCCTCGACGTAGCACTGCTACGTCGAGGCATTGCTCAATCAGAAACGACAAATCCGTCCCGAATCCGTGCGTAAAACTTGGTATATAAGTTTATTCTGACTCCCTTAGAGGAAGTAAAGTTCAGGCAGTATCTCAGTTGAAGGTCTCATCCTAACTTCACAGAGGTAAGTTTTAAACTATTTACTTAAACGCACTCCGTCATATATGGCAGTTATGTTAAACTTGGCAGGTTCCGCAGAACAGTTTCCCCCCATCCCCGCACGTTCCTTTCTAATTTATACTACATAATCAGCCTATTGCATTTGCAACATCAGCAGTTCTTAACCGGCACGTTCGTTGCTCACAACAACATTATTAGAACAGTGCACTGTCGTGTTTTATGCACATTTTTGCCTATCAGTAATTAAGCATTTGTAATAACAATAAGATACTCAAGGAGAAAATCTATGGCCACAATCGACGAACTATTTGATGCATTGATGAGGGATTGCAAGAAACCAACAGATCTCATAGGCAAGAACGGACTCCTGAAACAACTTTGCAACAAGTCTAGGGAGCGGGTGATTCCTGCTGAAATATCAAAATATATTGGCTCATCAGCGGAGAGGAGATGAAATACGATGAGATGTAGCATTCATAATCTCCAGAACTTTTTTAATGCAGTCAGTTCATAACGGTCAACGCACAACTCGAAACAAACAGGAGAAAAACAATGTCTGAGCAAAATGCAGTAGTAGGGGTTTTTAACACCCACACCGAGGCAGAAACGAGCATCAAAGAACTCAAATGGTCTGGGTTTGACATGAAATAAAAAATATATAACAAAAAATTATATGGAGGCGGTCAATGAAATTCAATGACATAACCAGAGGAGTTGGGCTTGAAGAAGTTGGGGTTACCAATGCGAACATTATTTATTGGACACCTCCAACCACGGTACTATACGAGCAGATCGTGAAACGCAATGAAGGTCTGCTTTCCCATATGGGCGCCATTGCAGTCAAGACCGGACACTATACGGGCCGTGCAGCCAATGATAAATTTATAGTTGATGAATCGATCTGTCATGGCAATGTTGCCTGGGGCAAGGTCAATCGTCCTTTTGATCCGGTGAAATTTGATACCTTGTACAAACGGATGTGTGCCTATATGCAAGGACGCGATCTGTTCGTTCAGGACTGTTTTGCCGGAGCCGACAAAGACCACCGCCTGCCGATCCGTGTTATTACAGAAAAGGCATGGCACTCGCTGTTTGCCCGCAACATGTTTGTCTCGGCAACAACCGATGAATTGGAAAGTCATATTCCTCAGTTCACTGTTATTGATATGCCAAATTTCCATGCCGTCCCGTCCATTGATGGAACCAACTCTGAAGCGTTCATCATTATCAACTTCGCCCGTAAAATGATCATTATCGGCGGTACCAGTTATGCCGGTGAAATCAAGAAGGCGATTTTCACTATTTTTAACTACCTCCTACCGGTAGAAAAGAACATTATGACCATGCACTGCTCGGCTAATGTGGGCAAAAATGGTGATACCGCCATATTCTTTGGTCTGTCCGGAACCGGCAAAACTACTCTTTCCGCCGATCCTGACCGTTCACTGATTGGAGATGATGAGCATGGCTGGGATGACAAAGGTGTCTTTAACTTTGAGGGTGGCTGCTACGCCAAGGTAATCAAGCTTTCCAAAGAAGCGGAACCGGAAATTTATGAGACGACCCGCCGATTCGGTACCGTTCTGGAAAACGTTGCGATTGACTCCCATACGCGTCGGGTTGATCTGGATGATGGCAGCTTTACAGAAAACACCCGCGCCTCCTATCCGCTGACGCACATTCCCAACATAATAAAGAGCGGCTGTGGCGGCCATCCTGTCAATATCATCATGCTTACATGCGATGCATTCGGCGTTCTGCCTCCTATTGCCCGCCTCACCCCGGAACAAGCCATGTATCACTTTCTATCAGGCTACACCGCAAAAGTGGCCGGTACCGAGGCGGGAGTAACCGAGCCTTCCGCAACCTTCTCTCCTTGTTTTGGTGGCCCGTTTATGGCGCTGAATCCAACCGTCTACGGTGAACTGCTAAGGGGCAAGATTGCCAAGTACAACGTTACCTGCTGGCTGGTGAATACCGGCTGGAGCGGAGGCGCCTACGGAGTCGGTTCCCGTATGAAAATTGCCTATTCGCGGGCATTGGTCAATGCAGCACTGGATGGAACTCTTAATGCCGGTACTTTTCAAAAAGACACATTCTTTGGCCTTGAAATTCCGAAAAATTGCGGCGGTGTGCCGACTGAAGTCCTCAACCCGCGTAATACATGGGCTGACAAGGGGCTATATGATGAAACCGCCGCTAAATTAGTCGAAATGTTCAAAGAAAATTTCAATAAATATACCTCGCTCGTATCAAAGGACGTTGCCACCGTTTTATAGCCTGTCATCAAAAAGGGGCTCATTGTAGAATATATCCTACAAAATAGTACGTAAGGAGCCTGGATATATGCTTTGAATGTGAAGAGTCTGGATCAACACACCTCGGCGACCATGGGAAGCGTGTTGGAACAAGCGGAATGAAAGTGCTTGTCAATGGCGGCATAAATCTATCGGTACTGGACGGCTGGTGGGCCGAGGCCTACACACCTGAGGTGGGGTGGGCGTTGGGCGATAGCCTTGAGCATGGCGATGACCCTGCCTGGGATGCTATCGAAGCGGAGGGACTATATACGCTTCTTGAGCAGAACGTGATCCCTGAGTTTTATGCCCGCAACAATCAGGGTATTCCTACGGCCTGGGTAGCACGGATGCGGGAAAGCATGGCACAGCTGACGCCGCAATTTTC
>JBAYZR010000025.1:0-18256 GCA_041672425.1 Pedobacter sp.
TTCCAGGGCACTGTTGAGGGCGACTGCTTCTACCGGAAAGAGCGTAATGGAGGTGCAACAGGCACTGCACCCCTCAGCGCAGGTGATTTGTTCACGCAAAGACTTCTCGATCCCCTGGCAAAGGGCGTCGACACGTGCCACCAAGTGGCAATAGTTTTCGAGAAGATCATCCATGACATATTTAAATAGCACAAATCATCCTGAATTCAAAGGATAGCTCTTTTAGTCCAGCTCTGACGTATAATCATTGTGTCGAGTCGAGATTGTCTGCCACAGTGGAGATTTGTTGCTCCACGCTGATTATAGAAGCGTCCGAAACTATGTCATAAGCCCCATGAGAACTGTTGACCTTCCAAATTATGGCATGTTTTCCGCTCTCAGGGCATATTACTCCCCTCTTACCACTGAGCACAGAATTGTGCGGAAATCTGCCACGAGCGGCATTACAAAGATCTGTTTCGGGCTGCTTGTATAACTCTTTCCTTTACGGGCCAATCCGGTTCCGGTGGTCTGACCTAAATAGAGCCAGTTCGCTGCCCGGTAACATGTGCCAGTATAATGAGCCGGATCCACAAAGGTTTCAAGCATGGCCGGTCGATACCCCCAGCGCTCCTGCCAGTCATCACTGATACGTCGGGCCGCATGACCCAATGCGTGGCTCGCCAGGTTCTTTATCTGCACCCAGGGAAACACCAGAAAGCGGCTATTGTTGACCACGAAACCAAGGTTCCTCAGTCGCTCATCTTTGCTCCAGCCGACCCAGCGGTCACGCTCCCGCAAGCCTTTAGCCGCGCCAGAAAACAGCAAACACCCCAGCAGACCGCGTTCGCTGGTGATGCCGTAAAGAGCGGCCGCCTGAGCGCTACGCTATGTGATATCTGTTTCTCAGGAAGCGTCACTAACCCCTGCGCCTCCAGTTTATCAAGAAGCTTGACACAAGCATCTTGTTTCAAAGACCCGGTTGCACTACGCCATTCCAGATGTTCACTGATCGTCAGTGCCAGTTCAGTCCGGCTAAGGCGGGAGCAGATGGCAACTGTTTCGCAAATATCCGCCAGTTCTTCGGTAGTGATTACGCGGCCACAATGTACCAAACTATCCTTAGGCTTTTCTCGTCCCATAGCGTTCGCTCCTGCATGATCAGAGTCATTCCACGCTACCCTGGCAAAAAGCCTTTTGACTGTTTACTACTATCTTCACGACAAAATATTTTTAGTGGGTTAGCCAAAGCCCATGGCTATCTGGATTTAAATTTCGGGCGTCAGCGTTGGAGTTTAAAAGGGAACATCCGTTTTAAGTATGCCAATATAGAGGTCTGCCGAGCCGCTTAAACCACCCGTGGCGAAATCAGCCAGGCCGCCGGCCTGGCTCAACAGGGCTGATATCCCTCCGCCTGATTCCTTCTGCGGTGGGAGCAGTTTCGAGGTGGTGGTATATATGTTTTTCAATGTCAGGGGATAACAGATGGAAAGTACGATTGCCGCAACGCATACCTTGATGATGAATGCTTTGCGCTTGACGATCACCTACAGCAGTTCCAGCAGATTAATCTTGTCTTCACTGCAATCGTCTGGTGGATTGTGATTTATGTCCATGTAGCTTTAGCTCCTATTGTGAACCTTTGGCCCTGCCGTAGGGCGCCTTCATTGGGGCAAACTGTTTTAAAGCGGGTCTTTTCCACAATCAATATTCAGTTTTTGCCTCCAATTGCTCAAGCAGTTCTTGAAAAGCTTTCCTGTAATCATCCAGTCGCCCAAGAATCCCTGTCACTTCATCCTGATTATAGATATGGCTGGACAGGTTGCGCCGTTCAATCATCTCCAGCCAAATTTGTTCTTCCGTAATCAGATGCTGGCTGAAAGCCTCTTTGAAACAAGCTCGCGGAGACATTGCGCCGATCCCTGCATAATCCAGATAACGCTTAATCGCTTTCCAGGTCATCTCATAGGTGAACTCAAAACGTTTGACTGCAAGATCCAGAAAGATGTCTCCGAAACCTTCACGTTCCAGGATCTCCTTCTTATCAAGCGCTTCAGCAAAACGCTCGAATGCGCGGCGAAAGTTGTAGAGCCCATCCTCAAAGCGGAGTCGCTTATTGGCGCTATAGAGAACCCTGCCGGTTGATACGACTCGCTGGCGAAAACGTTCTTCTGCATGGGCAATGTTTTTGATGTCTATTTTTAGGAGAGTCGGCAGTTTATCTACTTCTTCCTCAATAAGCCAAGGTGCTTTAAACTCCTTGTCGTCATAGGCGATATCAATATCGCTGTTATCGGAGGCCTCATCATTGGCACGGGAGCCGTAGAGCCAGATCCGTTCCGGTTTTGCGTGGCGCAGGATAATGGATCTTACCTCAGCTACAATATTTTCAATGTCCATTCAGTCACCATTGCCCGCACATAATTAATTCATATCAGGGACTTGTAACAAACTGATATACCAAGTTTTGCGTCCAAAACCAATCACCCCTCCGCCCGTTTTTCCCGTTCAGCCAGTTCCATGTCGGCATCCACCATCATGTTGACCAGCTGCACGAAACTGGTTTTGAGCTCCCAGCCCATCTGACGCCTGGCCTTGCCCGGATCGCCCAGCAACAGGTCAACCTCGGCCGGACGGAAGTACTTGGGGTCGATCTGAATGACAACCTTGCCGGTATTCCGGTCAATGCCTTTTTCTGCCTCACCACTGCCATGCCACTCCAGGGGCAGACCCAGGCGTGCAAAGACTTTCTCGGCAAATTCCCGCACGGCGTAGGTCTCTCCGGTTGCAATCACATAGTCTTCGGCCTGCTCTTGTTGCAGCATCAGCCACATGGCTTCGACATAGTCACCGGCAAAACCCCAGTCCCGTTTGGCGTCCAGATTGCCAAGGTAGAGGCAGTCCTGCATGCCCAACTTGATACGTGCGGCGGCGCGGGTTATCTTGCGGGTAACGAATGTTTCGCCGCGGCGCGGGGATTCGTGGTTGAAGAGGATGCCGTTGCAGGCGAACATGCCGTAGCTCTCGCGATAGTTCATGGTGATGTAGAAGGCATAGGCCTTGGCGCAGGCATAGGGTGAGCGGGGATAAAAGGGGGTGGTCTCCTTCTGGGGGGTCTCGACGACCTTTCCGTACAGCTCTGAGGATGAGGCCTGATAGAATTTTGTATTCAGCCCGCTTTCACGGATCCCTTCCAGAATGCGCACCGCTCCCAAGGCATCCACCTCACCGGTGTACTCGGGCACATCGAAGGAGACGCGCACATGGCTCTGAGCGCCCAGGTTGTAGATCTCGTCCGGCTGGATATCCCGCAGCAGTTTGTTGATTGAGCTGGCGTCGTTCAGGTCACCGTAGTGCAGGAACATGCATACGTCTTTTTCGTGGGGATCGCGGTAGATGTGGTTGATGCGGCCGGTATTGAAGGAGGAGGAACGACGGATCATGCCGTGTACCTCGTAACCTTTTGACAGGAGCAACTCTGCCAGGTAGGAACCATCCTGACCGGTGATGCCGGTGATCAAGGCTTTTTTCATTTATCGTCTCCGATGCTGGGTGGGTTCAAACTTCATTGGTGGTGGCAAGTCAGCCGCCAAACCGGTTACGGTAGTATTCCCCACCCCGTCTGCGCAGGATGGCCAGGCGGTAGAGCTCATCGTACTTGTGAGCGGCTGCCTCCCAGGTGAAGCGTTTTTTCATGCCGTTTTTACGGAGCGCAGCCAGTCCCTTGGGGTTATTGAAAAAGGTCCAGGCCGCCCAGCCAATTGTGTCAAACAGGGCCGTGGCACTGTGGTTCCAAAACTTGAAGCCGTCACCGCTCATGACCGCCTCGTTGAAATTTTCCACGCTGTCGGCCAGACCGCCGGTAGCACGCACGATGGGGGGGGTACCGTAGGCCAGTGAGTACATCTGATTGAGGCCACAGGGTTCGAAAGCGGAGGGCATAACAAAGAAATCGGCGCCAGCCTCAACCTTGTGGGCCAGACCCTCGTTGTAACCGATGTAGCAAGCGAACTTTTCAGGATAAAGTGCGGCGATGTCGCCGAAGTAGAAATGCGCCCATGGTTCGCCGTTGCCAATCACCACAAACTGCACATCCATCTCCAGGATGCGGTGGATCGACTCGGCCAGGATATCGGTTCCCTTCTGCTTGACCATTCGCGAGACAATACCAAATAGCGGCGCGTCGTCACGCTGCGGCAGACCCATGACCATCTGGAGATCTCGCTTGCAGACCGTTTTCCCCTTCTTCACCGTCCGGCTAGAGTAGGTAGCGGCAATGAACTTATCCGTAGCCGGATCCCATTCTTCGTAATCTACACCGTTCAGGATGCCGCTCAGGTCTGCGGCCCGCCCCTGCAAGACCCCTTCAAGCCCCCAGCCGAAGGCAGCTGTTTGAATCTCGCGGGAATATTCCTCACTAACCGTGTTCAACAGTGTGGCGTGGCAGATGCCCCCCTTTAGAAGATTGACCTTATCATCCTTCTCCAACTCCAGGTAGGTAAAGTGTTTCCAGCCAATGTCCAACACCTCCATCAGGCCTGGGTAATATTCCCCCTGATGCTGCATGTTGTGCAGCGTAAGGAGCGAGGCTGCATCCCCCACGTAGCGGTCATGCAGGTAGGAGGTATTCAGCAGGGCCGGGATAATACCGGTGTGCCAGTCATGGGCGTGTACCACGTCCGGCGTGAATATGAGCATCTTGCAAAGTTCCAGCGCCGCTTTGGAAAGGAACACAAAACGGTTGTCATTGTCCATATAACCCTGTCCATCCTGCTGGTAGAGTCCGGTCCGACCGAAAAGCTGTTCATGCTCCAGAAAGTAGATCGGCACATCACTACCCGGCAGGCGTCCTTCATAGACACCACAATACATGTATCCAATAATGCCCATGGGCACCACAAGGGTACCGGGCAGCAGACGCAGGCCATATTTCTCGCGATCTACAGAATGGTAACGCGGGATGACCACCCGAACATCATGCCCCATGCGGGCCAGGTATTTGGGCAAGGCGCCTACCACATCGCCCAGTCCCCCCTCCTTGGCAAAGGGAGTGGCCTCCGAGGCGGCGAAGAGGATGGAAAGACGTTCAGATCGCTTATTCATTTTATTGAACCTTATAAAGCCCCGTTCTGTGGGCGGGGATTATTTACTTTGGCACATTTTCCCAGTCTTCCAGAAATTTCTTTATGCCAGCGTCGGTCAGGGGGTGTTTTGCCAACTGAATCATCACGGAATAAGGGATCGTGGCGATATCTGCGCCGATCAGGGCCGAATTAAGCACGTGGATCGGATTGCGAATGCTGGCAACGATGATCTCGGTCGTGTAGCCGTAGTTGTCGAAGATAGTGCGAATCTCGTCGATGATCCCCATGCCGTCCTGTGAAATGTCATCCAGACGCCCCACAAAGGGTGAGACATAGGTGGCGCCGGCCTTGGCTGCCAACAGCGCCTGCATGGAGGTGAAAACCAGGGTAACGTTGGTCTTGATACCTTTGGCCGAGAGCGCCTTGGTGGCCTTGAGCCCCTCCGTTGTCATGGGAACCTTGATGACGATATTCTTGTGGATCTTGACCAGTTCCTTGGCCTCCTTGATCATGCCCGGCGCATCCAGGGCAATCACCTCAGCCGAGATGGGACCGTCTACGATAGAAACAATCTCCTTGATAACATCTTTGAACTTACGTCCTGATTTGGCAATCAGCGAGGGATTGGTGGTCACGCCATCAACCAGTCCGAGCTCGTGGGCTTCGCGGATTTCCTTTACATCTGCTGTGTCGATGAAAAATTTCATGCTTCCTCCATTTAGTTAATGCACAGTTCCCGTGTTTAGGAATCAGGTTGGGGTTTATGGTCATGCTGTTCTCTAAATTTTTCCAGACAGGCCATGGAGCAGAAATAATGGCGCTGGCCATCGAATCTGTCTGCTACAGCGTCGTTTTCCGTTACATAGATCCCGCAAACCGGGTCGCGATGCGTTGGCTCGGCATCCGTCTTCTTATGGACGACATCAGGCCGGCGATCTTTACCGCTGACCATTGTCTTGATTATTCGGTAACCTATATAGATGATTATTATCCAGACAAGCAGTCTGATCACATGAACCCTTCCCGTCAGATTTTTACCACGGTCTCTTCGGACCGTAGAGTTTCAAGTAATTCCACCATCCGCTTTCCCAGCACGGGATGTATCAGGTCAGGAGCGATATCGCTTAGCGGCTGGAGCACAAATCGCCGTTCCGTCATGCGTGGATGGGGAACAGTCAGATCCTCAGCATTAATGACCTCATTGCCATAGAGCAGCAGGTCGAGATCAATCGTGCGCGCGCCCCAGTGAATTGTCCTCTTACGTGAAAAGATAGCGGACTCGATATACTGAAGGCGAGTAAGCAGGTCATGGGGAACAAGCAGAGTGGCAAGCCGTAGAACCGCATTTATGAAAGGCGGCTGATTTGTCGGGCCCACCGGAGAAGTCTCATAAAAAGGCGACAGAGCAGTAACCTTGCAGGAGGGTAGTTTGCCTATCTCAGCCACCGCGCGCAGCAGGTTCAATTCCCGGTCTCCCAGATTGGACCCAAGAGCGATGTAGGTATCCTTTTCCACGTGGAGATTAAATCACAACCAAGGTGTGGCGTCAACTTCCGTGCGTATCATGGCGCCGGAAAACGCAAAAAAACACCCTGGCAACCAGGAGGGAATGTTACCAGGGCAAATGAGGGTTTATTATAACCCTCGCAAATTATTATTTAAATATACTATACCAGATACATCTGGCAATAGCACGAAAATAACTAGCCTAACATGCTGTTAACAATGGTAATAAATAATGTTTCTTTATTGATTTGGTTTGGCGCAAAAACAACAGCCGCTGGCAAGCGGGCAGCCATCACAGAGGGGCTTTGATCGACAGAACTTTTTGCACTGCGCAACTATCAAGGCGTGATATTCGTTAAACAGGGTCGCATCTGCGGGCAGGTTTTCCATAAACAGCAACCGTGTTTCTTCATAATTAGCTTGTTCGGAAAGCATGCCCAAACGGTGAAACAGCCGACGGGTATAGGCATCCACCACAAATGTCGGCTGCCCACCCGCATACAGCAGTATGGAATCGCAGGTTTCCGGGCCAATTCCGCGTACAGTCAGGAGTTCACCCCGCAGGATACGCCAGTCAATGGCAAACATCCGCTCCAGTGAACCGTCATGACAGGCAAAGAGCCATTCAATGAAGTCCTTCAGTCGGCGGGTCTTGATGTTGAAATATCCGGATGGCCTGATTAGGGTGGCCAGTCGGTCAGGCTCCACGGTACGCAGTCCTTCGGGCGTGAGAACATCGGCCTTTTTGAGTGCGTTGATGGCCTTCTCGACATTGCTCCAGTTCGTATTCTGGGTCAGAATCGCTCCCACACAGACCTCAAATGATGTCTCGGCCGGCCACCATTTGAGCGAGCCGTAATGGTCAAGCAGCACGCTGAAAATATTCAGAAGAGCCTCACCACGGGGTGCATCTGCTTTACATCTAGCCAAGCGAGGCATTGATCCCCTCCTCCAGGGATGGATAACGCAACGCAATGCCAAGCCGTTCAATCATCTTGGAATTGTCAACGACCCGCGACTCGCTGACATATGAAAACATCAGCGGCGACATGACGCGCCGGGCATCTTCCAACGTAACCAAGGGCTGACGGGGCAGGCCCAGAGCATCCGCGCAGGCATTAAAGTAGACCGTCATACTGCCGGGGTGGCCGTCGCTGACGTTGAAGATATCGCCATCCTCTCCCCTCTCAGCCGCAGCGAGGCAGACAAGGGCCAGATCATCGGCATGGATACGGTTACTGGGACCAGCTTCCTCTTCCCGCAGTAGTGGCTGTCCCTGATGAATCTGCATCATCGGCAACCGTCCGGGACCATAGATCCCGCTCACCCTCAGAACAACAACCGGTACTCCATTAGCCGTGCCGTATCCCCTGAACACAGATTCCGCATCCAGACGCCGTTTCCCCATGGCAGAAGATGGAACAGCAGGGGATATCTCCGTTACAATGGAGCTGTCCATCGGCCCATAGACCGAGGTGGCGCTTATGTAGATGATCTTGGCAGGTGGCGCTGAAAACGCAAGCGCATCACAAAAGTTCCGAGCCCGCTGATCTGTGATGCCGCCTCCCGGTGGAGGAACGAAGTAAAAGAGAATACTCCCGGCGACATCCAGCGCTGGAATAAATTCCGGATCATCAAGGGTGCAGACTACCGTGCCAAACATTTCTGCCGCAAGCAGAGCCTCGTGTTCACCGGATCTGACCATACAGGTTACCTCTCCTGCTCCAGCGTCACGGGCCAGACGGGCAACACGCCCACCGATGTAACCACATCCGGCTATGAAAATGCGCTTCATCCACTCCTCCTTATTTCTAGGAACCGATTTGAAAGTCTGTTTGGTCTCGTTGATTAAGTGAAAATGTAAAAAGGGCTTCGCGGCATAGCCGCGAAGCCCTGATGATACAGATGGATCTGCTATCTATTTTTTCTCGTAAGTCAGCTCCGCCAGCTTCTGATAGTACTCGAAACGGTTTGCGGTCCAGGCGGTCGCCTTCTTCATCAGCACAGCCGCTGCCTCGGGATTAGCCTTCTGTAGTACCTTCCAGCGATTTTCGCCATACGCAAAATCTTCGAAGCTGGTGGTGGGCGATTTGCTGTCCAGCTGGAGCGGGTTCTTACCTTCGACGGCCAGAGCCGGATTGTAGCGGTACAACGGCCAATATCCGCAGGATACCGCTTTCTTGTTCTCGTCCACCCCCTTGGTCATGTTGATGCCGTGGGCGATGCAGTGCGAGTAGGCTATGATGATCGACGGTCCATCGTAGGCTTCGGCTTCCATGAAGGCTTTGACGGTCTGGCCAGGATTGGCCAGTGATACATTGGCTACGTAGACGTTGCCGTAGGCCATGGCCATCATGCCCAGGTCCTTCTTGGCCATTGCCTTGCCACCAGCGGCGAACTGTGCCACGGCGCCGAGCGGGGTGGATTTTGAGGCCTGGCCTCCGGTGTTGGAGTAGACCTCGGTGTCCAGAACCAGCAGATTGACGTTCTTGCCGGAGGCAATGACATGATCCAGACCGCCATAACCGATGTCATAGGCCCAACCGTCGCCACCAACACACCAGACCGATTTCTTGACCAGATAATCGGCCAACGGCAGCAGCTGTATTGCGGCCTTCTCCGTGCAGCCCGCGAGGGTCTCCTTCAGTTTTGCAACCCTTTCACGCTGAGCCTCGATCTCGGCCTGGCCGTTCTGCTCAGCGGCCAGAATCTCTTTCATAACCGCCAGCAGAGGTTTGCAGGAATCGCAGTCACAGCTGGTGAGTTCAGTCAGCAGTTCGCGGGCTGATTCGGTGAATTTGTCAACTGCCAGACGCATACCGAAACCGAATTCGGCGTTGTCTTCGAACAGGGAGTTGGACCAGGCCGGTCCGCGACCGTCTGCACGCTGGGCCCAGGGAGTTGTGGGGAGATTGCCGCCGTAGATCGAAGTACAGCCAGTGGCGTTGGCAATCATGGCCCGGTCGCCGAACAACTGTGACAACAGTTTCAGGTAGGGGGTTTCGCCGCAACCGGCACAGGCGCCGGAGTATTCGAAGATCGGACGTACCAGCTGGCTGCCGCGCAAGGTATCCAGCTTGAGCAGGGTCGGGTCCATGTCGGGCAGCGACAGAAAAAAGTCGAAATTGATTGCCTCTTCAGCCCTTAACGGCGGCTGGAACTGCATGTTGATCGCCTTGTGATTGGGGTCTTCCTTGCTCTTGGCAGGGCAGTTGTGAACGCAGGCGCCGCAACCGGTGCAATCCTCGGGAGCAACCTGGAGCGTGTATTTCATCTCCTTGAACTCAGGAAGCTTGCAGTCGGTCGATTTGAAGGTCTTGGGCGCATTTTCAAGCAGTTTAGCGTCATAGGCCTTCATGCGGATGGTAGCATGGGGGCAGACGAAAGAGCAGATCCCGCACTGGATACAGAGTTGTTCATCCCAGACCGGGATGTCCACGGCGATGTTGCGTTTCTCGTACTGCGAGGTGGCGGTCGGGAAGGTGCCATCGGCCGGCATGAGTGATACCGGCAGGTCGTCGCCGAAGCCGGCAATGATCTTCCCGGTGACCTCCTGGACGAATTTGGGGGCGCTCTTGGCAACTGCCGGAGGCATTATGAGCTTGCTGGTGGCCTTGGCCGGAACCTTGACTTCGTAGATGTTCTTGAGGGCTTCGTCCACGGCAGCGTTGTTCATGGCAACGACCTTGTCGCCGGATTTGCCGTAGCTCTTCTTGATAGCGTCCTTGATTTCAGCAATAGCCTGCTCAAGCGGGATGATATTGGAGATCTTGAAGAAGGCGGTCTGCATGATAACATTGATGCGGGCGCCCAGCCCGAGTTCCTCACCAAGTTTTATCGCGTTGATCACGTAGAACTTCAGCTTCTTGTCAATGATCTGCTGCTGCACCTCTATAGGCATTTTGTCCCAGACTTCGGCATGCTCAAAGGGTGAACAAAGCAGGAAAGTACCACCCGGCTTGGCCTTGCTGACCATGTCGTACTTCTCCAGGAAGGTGAAATTGTGACAGGCGATGAAGTCGGCGTTGTCGATCAGGTAGGGGGCGTGGATCGCCTTTTTGCCGAATCGCAGATGCGAGGTGGTAATAGTGCCGGCCTTTTTGGAGTCATAGACAAAGTAGGCCTGGGCAAAGTTATTGGTAGTCTCGCCGATGATCTTGATGGTGTTTTTGTTGGCGCCGACGGTGCCGTCTGAACCGAGTCCGTAGAACATGGCCTCGTAGGTGCCTTCCATGGTATTGCGGAAGTCCGGGTTGTAATCGAGGCTACAGTTTGTGACATCTTCCTTGATGCCGACGACAAAATGATTTTTTGGCTTGGCATTCTTGAGGTTGTCCAGTACGGATTTGACCATAGCCGGGGTGAATTCCTTGGAGCCAAGGCCATAACGGCCGCCAACAATTACGGGATAACCATTGGAGCTGAATTTGCCGTCGGACATTGCTTCACCGATGGCAGTACGTACGTCAAGGTAGAGCGGCTCGCCCAGGGAGCCGGGCTCCTTGGTGCGGTCCAGCACGGAGATGCTTGTGACCGTCTTGGGCAGAGCCTTGATAAAGGCGTCCAGCGGAAAGGGGCGGTAGAGTCGAACCTTTACCACTCCAACCTTCTCACCCTGTTTGACCAGCGTATCAACGGTTTCCTGAACGGTGTCGGCCCCTGAACCCATGATGACGACGACCCGTTCGGCGTCTTCGGCCCCGGCGTAGTCGACGAGTTTGTATTTGCGACCGGTTAGCTTGTCGAATTTGTCCATCTCCTCCTGAACAATGTCGATGCAGGGAGAGTAGTACTGGTTGACCGTCTCACGGCCCTGGAAGTAGACGTCCGGGTTCTGGGCGGTGCCGCGCATGACCGGTCGGTCAGGGGAGAGTCCGCGCAGACGGTGCGCATTGACCAGTTCATCGCTTATCATGGCGCGCATGTCGTCAAAGTTCAGTTCTTCAACCTTCTGTACCTCGTGCGAGGTGCGGAAGCCGTCGAAGAAGTGCAGAAACGGGAGCCGGGCGCGCAGGGTTGAGGCTTGGGCGATCAGGGCAAAATCCATGACTTCCTGAACGTTGTTGGAGCAGAGCATGGCCCAACCGGTGGAACGGCAGGACATGACGTCGGAGTGGTCACCGAAGATCGAGAGCGCCTGGGCCGAAATGGCGCGTGCGGCTATGTGGAAGACGGTGGAGGTCAGTTCACCGGCGATCTTGTACATGTTGGGGATCATCAGCAACAGACCCTGGCTGGAGGTAAAGGTAGTGGTCATGGCCCCGGCCTGTAGTGCGCCATGCACGGCCCCGGAGGCGCCCCCTTCGGACTGTAGTTCAGCCACCAGCGGTATGGTGCCCCAGATATTCTTCTCTCCAGCGGCGCTCTTGACGTCTGAGATCTCTCCCATCACCGACGACGGGGTGATCGGGTAGATTGCGATGACTTCGTTGGTGGCGTGCGCCACGTGGGCGGCGGCGGTGTTGCCGTCGATGGTTACCATTTTTCTGCTCATGCGTTCCTCCTCTGTGGTATTGATCCGGAAATATGTCCTATTTTATTATCTAAAAGCGCTATCCGGCTTATGCTGAGTCTATTTATAAATTAAAATATTGGGCTCATTTATAGTTCATTTCTTCCTTGTAACGCCCACTGCACGGTAGCTGCATCTACAAATTCGATATCGCTCCCCAGCGGTATGCCATGGGCCAGCCGTGTCACTTTCACGCTCAGAGGCTTCAACGCCTTGGTCAGGTAAAGAGACGTTGCTTCTCCCTCCACCGTAAAGTTGGTGGCTATAACCACCTCGTTTACACCCCCTTTGGCAACCCGTTCCAGAAGTTCGGCAATCCGCAGACCAGAAGGTCCGATGCCTGCAAGAGGCGATATGGCGCCCTCCAGAACATGATATACGCCATGATAGGCATTGCTCCGTTCCAGCGCCATCAGATCCTGGGAGTTTTCAACCACACAGATGGTCCCTATCTCACGGCTTCCGGTGCAGATGGAACAAGGATCATCCTCGGTGATGGCAAAGCAGGTAGAGCAGGCGCGAACCCTGCTTCGAACATCCACAAGGGCCTCCGCCAACGCTGTCAGGTTCTGGGGAGATTTTAGAAGATGAAACGCAAGTCTCAAGGCAGTACGCTCACCCACACCAGGCAATTTTTTTAATTCTCCAACCAAACGCGACAATGCGGAGGTTTTAGTTAGCATATTTTTGACCAGAAATAAAACAATTTTTTATGTTTATAGCAAGGTAAAAAAATATGTAAAACACCAAAGCAGGATTAAAAAAGTCCAGGAATGCTCATACCACCAGTAATCTTGGACATCTCCTCGGAGAGTTCGGCATGAACCTGTTTAAGTGCTTCATTAACAGCAGCAATAACAAGATCCTGAAGCATCTCTACATCATTGGGGTCTACCGCTTCTTTTTTTATTAATAAGGAAACTATTTCGTTTTTACCGTTGACCGTAACCGCTACGGCCCCACCACCGGAAGAAGCGTTGGCTGTTTTCAGAGTAGCCTCATCCTGGAGCTTCGCCATCTTCTGCTGGATCATCTGAGCCTGTTTCATGATACTCGCTAAACCTTTTGACATCTATTCCTCCTGTCTGCATAGATTTTGTAAAACCTGGTTATATCTCTATTTAAGGGACTTGGAATAAACTGAAATACCAAGTCTCTAAAGTCGTCATACTTCCCGAACATCCGTAATCATACCACCAAAAATCTGGAGCGCTCTGTTAATTACCGGGTGGCCGGCTACCTCCTGCTTCAGCTCTTCCAGTCGCTGTTCCTTATCACTCTTTTTTTTTTCAACCAGTGACAGAGGCGCCACACAGGTTTCCGGGACAATGGATCTCACATGTATGACGGTGTCATGCCCGGTGAATTCTTTCGCCAAGACCTGAATTTCAGCAATTGAAGCCTTGTCCTGAGCGCTTGTCAAAAAGAAGCTGGCCTCCGGGAAGCCGATCTCCATGCAGCCTGGTTCAAGCTTCAGAGGGCTGCCATGCTCCAGAACAGATCCGATATCGGGCCGTTTTTCAAGCACAAAGGTTACGAACCGCTGCCAACTGACATTAGCGCCCACTTTTTGCACGGGTGTAGTGACTGGTTGAGCCGGTAATATCTTATGATGCTGTCCGGCGCGGGAAGGTTCAGGCCGCTGCCCTTCCGTTGTCGCAATGGAGGATGAACGATTCACGTCCCAGGGAAGTGAGGGCGTATGCACGGCGCCGGTTTCCAGCATCTTGATTTTTTCCAGTAGTTCACTAATCGGGATCACAGGTTCAAGGGTCGTTGCCTTGAGGAGCGCCATCTCCAGAATCAGTCTCGGAAAGGTGGCATGAGCCATCTCGTTGTCGGCCTTGACCAGAAGGGTCAGTCGGCGCTGGATATCCTGGGCGGAAAAAGCAGCGGCCTGCTGACGCAGCTCCTCAAGCTCTGCATTGGTCAAATCGAGGATATCCTCCGGCTTCCTCACCGATCGGATCACCAGCAAGCGCCGGAAATGTTCGATCAGCTCCTGGCAGAATTGGCGCATGTTGTAGCCGACCAGATCGACCTTTTTGACCCCCTCCAGCACACCTTGGGTATCAGCGCTGAATATCGTTGTCGAGATCTCAATCAACAAGCGCCGATCCACTGCGCCGATCAGTGTAACAACATCCTCGTCCGTGGCGCTGTTGCCGCAGAAGGCCAGCACTTGGTCGAGGGCCGTCAGGGAATCACGCATACTGCCGTCTCCCTTGCGTGCGATCAGAGCAAGGGACGAATCGCTGATGGTGACACCTTCCTTCCCTGCAATCTCGCGGAGACGGGCAACAATCTTGGTCAGTGTGACACGCTTGAAGTCGAAACGCTGGCAGCGGGACAGAATGGTGACCGGTAACTTGTGAGGTTCGGTAGTGGCAAAGATGAACTTGACGTGCTCCGGCGGCTCCTCCAGGGTCTTCAACAGGGCATTGAAGGCGTTAGTGGAAAGCATGTGGACTTCGTCGATGATGATGATTTTGTAGCGGCTGTGTGAGGGTAGATACTTGATACTGTCACGTAGCTCACGGACATCTTCCACACCATTATTGGAAGCGCCATCGATCTCAAATACGTCGGTGGAGGCGCCTTTGGTGATCTCAATGCACAGTGGACAGACATTGCAGGGTTCATGGGTGACCCCCTTCTCGCAGTTGAGGGTCTTGGCCAGAATACGCGCCGTGCTGGTCTTGCCGACCCCACGGGCGCCGGAGAAGAGAAAGGCATGCGCCACCCGACCGGAATCGATGGCGTTTTGCAGGGTACGGCTGACATGCTCCTGGCCGGTCAGTTCGGAAAAGGTCTGAGGACGATATTTCCTGGCCAGGACTTCATAAGGCGTGTCATTGGACAAGAGAGGAAACCTCACGGATTATCTGTTGCCCCGACGTCCCGTGCGGAAAAGGTTATGGGGGTAAGGGGAACAGACATTGGAATCGGATTGGGGAAAGATCTGCTACGTTCAACTAATTGCTTGCAGACGCACATGATAGCCGGGTTTACCCGCGGCACACGACGGGGGCCGCTGCCGTTGCTTCCTTCCGGACCTGGCGGAGTTCACAGCCTGCCGTTGCGCGAGACCCGGCTATCACATCCGCCTGCAAGCCTCAAAAACCAAAAATGTTGCTACTTCAAAAAATACCACAATAGAATCCATGGTCACTTAATGGGATGTTCTCTTTACCATAAGGAGGGCTAGTTGGGCAAGCATAAATACGGAAGAACAATAACAGTATGTTCCAGATTTGCATTGCCACTTCCACCCGCTCCATACTACACTTCATCCATGAACTCCTCCGCTACATCAAAGGGCAGCTTGAAAGGCTGAACCAGTGAACAAGATGCCATGCCGATAAATAACCTGCACAGGTTCATCTCCCTCCTCGAATCCAATGGTGAACTCTCCCGCATATCCGTACATGTCGACCCCTTGCTGGAGATAGCCGCCATTACCAACCGGGTCTGCAAGCAGCCTGGTGGGGGCAAGGCGCTTTTGTTTGAACATCCTTCCGGTTCAATCTTCCCTGTTGCCACCAATCTGTTCGGTTCTCTGCAACGGGTATGCCGGGCTCTTGGAATCGATCAACTGAATGATCTGACTGACAAGATGTCTGCGCTGCTGAACCAGATTTCCGAGCCGGAGCTTGGCAGTCTTGACCGTCAGATCAGGGAACTGCCTGATTTTTCGCGTTTTACTCCCCGGATCTCCGGCAACCCTGAGCCAAACCTGATAACCATGGATCCGCCTGACCTGACGCTCTTTCCCTTCCTGCAGAGCTGGCCGGAGGATGGCAGCGCTGACAGGCATCTGCGCTACATCACCTTGCCGCAGGTCTTTACTGTTGATCCGGCAGGTGGCTCGCCTAACTGCGGCATCTACCGCACCCAGGTAAGAGGTCCGCTTGAACTGGCCATACAATGGAAAACCGGAAGCGGCGCAGCCCGGCACGCTGAGGAGTTTCGCCGCCGTGGCGGAGCAATGCCGGTGGCTATCGCCCTGGGTGGAGATCCGGCAGCCACCTTCAGCGCCATGTTCCCTTTACCCGGCACTCTCGATGAGATGACCTTTGCCGGGTTTCTGCGTGGCCGCAGTATTGAGATGGCGGCCTGCCGGACGGTTCCTCTTTCTGTCCCTGCCACAGCCGAATTGGTCATCGAAGGATACATCAATCCGACCGAGAAGGTCATGGAAGGCCCCTTTGGCAATCATACCGGATTTTACTCTCCGGCCAGCTCTGCCCCCCTGCTGCGGGTAACCGCCATCTATCACAGAGAGGGGGCCATCATTCCTGCAACGCTGGTAGGGCCCCCCCCCATGGAGGACTGCTGGATGGCGAAAGCCTGGGAAAGGCTGCTGTTAGCCTTCCTGCAACGACTCGTGCCAACAGTCATAGAGATCCACTTTCCCCTTGAATGGATCTTCCACCAGAGCGCCATCATTTCCCTTGATAACCCCACTCCCGGCATGGTAAGGGAAACAGCTGACGTTCTGTGGTCCACTCCCTGGTTCGGTGCGGCTCGACTACTGGTTTTTATCGACGCAGAGACGGATGGCGCCGACCTGTCCGGGGTTGCCTGGCAATCCATCAATATGTCCGAGTTTAAGCATGACATTTTTTTCGACACCAGCGGCAAGCGTCTGGCGCTCGACGCGACCGGCTGCTGTTTCACGCAGAAGAGGATTCGCGGGGACGCTGACGTGGCCGTTCGGGTGGCCAGGCGTTGGCAGGAGTATGGTCTTACCGAGCCATGAAGGAGTAATATGACAGCGGAAACAGGTGTGACGCAGAAAATAGTTATATTCCTTGAGATGATCAAGTTTTCCCATACGGTTTTTGCCCTGCCCTTTGCTTTGTCCGGTGCGCTGCTGGCGGCCCGCGGCCTGCCAGGGGCAGAACAGATTTTCTGGATCGTGATGGCCATGGTTGGCGCCCGAACTACCGCCATGGGTCTCAATCGCTTGGTGGATGCCGAGATAGATGCCCGCAATCCCCGGACGGCTGGTCGGGCGATCCCGGCCGGGTTGATCAGCAAAGGTACGACCCTCGGCTTCATTCTGGTGTCCCTGGCGCTGCTGCTGGTGGCGGCCAGTCAGCTCAATCCACTTTGTCTCAAGCTTGCGCCGCTGGCGGTGTTTTTTCTGGTACTCTATTCCTATTGCAAACGCTTCACGTCACTGGCCCACGTGGTACTGGGTATTTGCCTGGCAGCCGCGCCGATCGGGGCCTGGATCGCTATACGCGGCAAAATCGAGGCGCCCTCCCTGATCCTGGGTGGCGCGGTACTCTTCTGGGTGGCCGGTTTCGACATCCTCTATGCCCTCCAGGATCTTGACTTCGACCGCAAGGCCGGACTGCACTCCATCCCTGTTTTGTTGGGTGTGGATGGCTCGCTATGGGCTGCGCGCATATTTCACCTGGTGATGCTGGGGTTGTTGCTGGGATTGTTAACCACCATGCAGTTGGGGGGTTTCTTCATGGCAGGGATTCTGTTGGCCGCTGTAATGCTGTTTTATGAACACTGGTTGCTTAGGGACGGTAATCTGGAAAAACTGGATGCAGCCTTTTTCAACATGAACGGCTATATAAGTATTGTCATCCTGCTAAGCACGACGGCCGAGGTTATGACGAGGTGAATTGCATGGGAACCCACAGGATATTCATTGCACTGACGGGCGCTTCCGGTTCCATCTACGGTCTTCGGCTGATGGAAGAATTATGCCTGCGTGGGTTCCATCTTTTAGTCACTGTCAGCGCCAGCGGACAACTGGTGTGCCAGGAGGAGACCGGACTGGATCTGTCCGGCGACCCCACGGTTGTAACCAAGCGATTGTGTGACCACCTTGGCGTGGCGGATGGCATTGAGGTGGTGTCGCCTGATAACCTGTTTGTCAGTGCGGCCAGCGGCTCTGCCGCCCCTGAGGCCATGATCGTTGCCCCCTGCAGCATGGGCACACTGGCGCGCATAGCCTGCGGCATCTCCGGTAACCTGATTGAACGCTCGGCTGATGTGATGCTTAAGGAACATCGACCCCTGCTGCTGGTACCCCGCGAGACCCCTCTCAGCGAGATTCACCTGGAGAATATGCTGCGTTTGTCCAGGGCCGGAGCACTTATCATCCCTGCCATGCCGGCTTTTTATCACCAACCGGAGACAGTCGGGGACA
>JBAYZR010000026.1:0-17883 GCA_041672425.1 Pedobacter sp.
GCCCGGATTGACTCTTTCCAGCCAGCGCCATCAGTCTGGCCTGGGCCACGGTCTTGTTATGACCGGCGGCGGTGTCATCTGGACGTAATGTCACCGCTTCTCCAAGCCTTCTCACTGCCTCGGCAAGCAGTTGTTCCGCCTTCCGCCGATCCGTGGACTTTTGCTCCTGCTCCATGATTAGCAGTGTGGTGCCGAGGTTGTACAAAGATTGCTGACGAAGATTCGAATCTCCGGATTCCGCAGCAGCCCGGAAATCAGCAGCGGCTGCGGTCGGTTCGCCAAGACGGTAACGGGCGACTCCCCGGTTATGGAGCGCCAACCAGCGTGCTGAAGGATTTATGGTGGCTGAAGACCATGCAATATAGGCGGCGCGCAGGTTGCCTTTATGAAACTCTTGGTCGGCCTTGATCATCTGCCATTGCGACATATCATGGCGAAGCGCAATCACTGCGCAAAACAGGAACAGCAGCATGATAGCATAGGATCGTGGCAGACGGTTCATCGTCGCCCTCCACGATATGGCAGCAGCATGATAGCGTATATAAGGCAGGCAATCGCGAGCGGATACTGGTATTGCTCGGCGCGCTTTTGCCGGCGTTGCAGACGGGCGCTCTGCTGTTTTCCGACCCGGGCTTGCTCGACCAGCGGCTTAAGACCGCTGTTGTCAGCGCCTAGGCTGATAACATCAGGGGCAAGCATTTGCAGTACGGCATGATTTGCGCGGCTCTTGACCACCGCGCCGGAACGATCCTTGACAAAGGCGTCGCCAGGCAGAGGAATCAATCCTCCCTCCATGGTTCCTGCCTGTGCAACGATGATGGTGACACCGTCACTCCGCAGACGATCAAGCGCCGGGGCAATCTCTCCGGCATGATCCTCACCGTCGCTTACCAACACCAGCAGCCTGCCTCCTGGAGCTGTGCCCTGAAACGCACGTTGCGCCTCGTCCAGCGCAACGGCAAGGGAGCTTCCCCCCTTGGGAATGCTCTCAGAGTCAAGCTCATCCAGCATCTGTTGTACAATCGAATAATCGGTGGTCAGCGGGCAGACCAGAAAAGCGGTGCCGGCAAAGGCGAGCAATCCGATCCGATCCCTAGTAGCATGGTTCAGAAGTTCAGCTACTGTTTTCCTGGCAACAGCCAGCCTGGAGGGAGAGAGATCGTCGGCAAGCATGCTGCGGGAGACGTCCAGTGCCACGATAATATCGAGCCCCACAACTGATTGCGCCTCCTCTATCACCCCCCATTGCGGACGCATCAGCGCAACAACGAGAAACAGCATAACGATGGCAGGCAACAGTGTCCGCCGTGACCAACCGGATGGCTCTGGCAACAGCAGGCATTCCAGAAGCCGTGGTTCCGCCAGTCGGCGCAGCTCGATCTTCCAGAGTCCTTCTCCCCGCAACGCCAAGAGGAAGATAATGGCGACCGGAAGAGCCAGCCAGCCATATACGGGGGCGGCGAATTCCATCTCAGAAAAATCCTCTCAGCCAGGTTGCCCGCAGGGTGAAGGAAAACATGACCAGCAACAAGGCTGCCATGAGTAACGGCGTAAAGAGCTCATGCGCATTCCTACGCTGTTTTTCTTCGATAGGCTGCTTTTCCAGCCGGTCTATCTCCTGAAAAACCGACCGCAGGCCCGATGCATCGTTGGCGCGGAAAGATCTGCCGCCGGTGATGGCGGCAATCTGACGAAGCGCGGCTTCGTCCAGATCCGCGTTGACTTCGCGCCAGACTATTCCGCCGAGCGGGTTTGTTACCGGAAACAATGCCGGTGTTTTTGAGCCGATGCCGATGGTGTATACCCGGATACCAAGGGCCCGTGCAGCAGAGGCAGCTGCGCCGGGTGAAATTTCTCCCACGTTTGACCGACCGTCCGTCATAAGCGCCACCGCACGGCTGCCTGCACGGGAGGAGCGCAGCCGGTTCACGGCTGCCAGGATTCCATCCCCAAGGGCGGTCCCGTCTTCAATATTGCCAATCTCCAGCCGGTCAAGGACTGTTGCCAGCCAGTCATGGTCTAGGGTCAAGGGCGCCACAGGATAGGGGCGAGCGGCAAAGGCAACCACGCCTATACGATCAAGAGTGCGTCGATTGATGAACTCGCCGGCAACCTTCTTTGCGATAGTGAGTCGCGAGGCGCCTCTGGTTCGCTCGCCTCGGTCAACAGCCAGCATGCTCGTGGAGAGATCGATGGCAAGCACGATATCGACCCCTTTCGAGATAACGGTTGTTTCCGTATTGACAATTTGAGGCCGTGCGAGCGCAATAACGGCAAGCGTCAGGGCCGTTGCGCTCATCCAGGGAAGTATCTGTGCAGACCGCTGGCGGAGAGTCTTTGGTAATGCGGACAAATCAGCAACTGCGGGAAAAAGGATGGCGTTTGCCGACTTTCTCCTTTGTATTATAAAAATCAGTAACAGAGGAAACAATAATACCAGTGCCAGAGGATCATGAAAGGTCATGGTCCATTCTCCGTTGACCTGTTCAGGATCAGACAGGCCTCGTCCAGAGCCATCAGAACCGATGCAGTACCTGGCTTGTCTCCCCCGAAGCGAACCCTGTCGCAAAACTCAAACAGACCGGCAACCTGGTTGAGCATCGTAACAGACATGTTTCCCGTGGCCGCATCAATGACTTCGTAACTGGTTAAGGTTGGATTGTCGTCAGACAATATTTCTGTTTTGAGGAGTTGAGCCAATTGCTCACACAGGCTGGATACTGGAATCTCACCACGTTCGAATGAAATTCGCAGTTCTTGCAGAGAATTCGAGGGCGCTGATAATATCCTTCCCGGCAATATTACCGCTGAATTATTTTTGAAAGATCTTGCTACGGTAAACGCAATCCCAAGGAAAATGATTATTGCCGAAACAGCAAAGGGAGGAAGCCCTTTTCGCGGAAGTATCCCATGAATATCCATTATCCCGGATAAGTTGGCGGGAAGATCCGCCCCGATAACCGAGGAGGCAACGCAAAGAGAATATGCCATGAGAGATGGAAGCAGTATCATGCAAACCCTCATCTCTTGCGCCTGCTAAAGAACTGCATCAGTGGATGAAGAGGTGATACATCCAGCAACACGAATGGGGCTGGGTTTCTCGAATCAATTGGAGTATAGAAAAATTTGAAATGACGGCGTACAGGCAGTCCCCTAAAACCCCGTACATTTTCTTCATACCTGGCAAATGGCGGAACCTTTGCCACTTCAGCAACAATTCGATCCAGCTCTGCTGCCGGGGCTGAACAGAGAATATCAATATCTATGGAAAGTCGCTTGATAACCGGAACGTGTAGCAGAAGACTCGTGCCACCTTTGAAGACAAACGTCAACTCACTTTCTGCCAGATGACCCAAAAGGGCAAAGGCATAAAGCGCCTTTTCCAGTAGTCCTGGATCTACACCGTTCAATTCTCTTCGTTTACGTCCTAACCATTCGGCTGTAAAACAAATATCTTCGATCATATTTTAGCCCATTAACTGCTCAAAAATAAAAATTGCGGAGTTAGTGGGCTATTTGAGTGCTCACTAAATTTTCTCTTTTAGCTTCGGAATAGCCAAGCATTATGGACAGTTGTAAAAGTCCAGAGCCAAGGGCATTGTCAATGATCCGTTGAACTTCTTGTAAATCAAATAATTGAAGCTTGTGAGCCTCTACCAAGAGATCGACCAAGGCTTTCTCGATTGGTGCAACATGGTCTTTGGCCTCTGGCTGCTTACTAATGGCGGGGCGCAGAATAACTGTTTTATCTCCAGGACGCACATAACGCTCCGCTTCAGCCTTGCCAGGATTGCCCCATGCATCCCAACCGCTCTTTTTCAAGCTCTCAGCTACGGTCTCCAGTGCGTCACTCTCGGCATAAAGTAGAATTGTCGGTTGAGCGATCAGGTGCTGTGCAAAAGAGTTAAATTGCACGGTTGACCAGCAGCAGAAGTCTAGGAGCGGAACCGCCTTCTTTACATCACGGATAATTTTATTAACCGGCTTGGGGTCAAGGCTTACCGGCTTTGTATGATGGCTGTACCAACCACGACCGGCATCGCTTACAATACCGGTGGCCATTGCCTCACTCATGTACTCCCGAAGGGTATCGTCGGCAAGCTCTATTTCTGCTTCTGCAATAGCGCGTTTGACGGTCGCAAAAGAGAAGTAGGGGGTTTGCTGTTTCAGCTTTGATAGCACGCCGGTGAAGAGAGCCGATTTTTTAGAGGACGATGTTTTCATCGTTTCCCCTCCAGCGCAATTCCATTCTCCTTCAACAGTTTACTTTCACCATTTTTCAACGCCTTCATTGACTTATTTGCAACCAGGACTTTCATCTGTTCGATTGCAGTCGCATTCAGCTTCTGCAATCTATCCGCTGCGCTCATCTGCATTTTGATCAATTCGGCATTGAAGCTTTCGAGATTGGAGAGGACAACCAGTTGCTCCAGAGTGGCGTAATCGCGCATGTTGCCTTTATGTTCGGGGTGTTCGTTTTTCCAGGTCAGGGCAGTTTGGCCGAAAAGAGCCAGATTCAGCAGATCTGCTTCATCGGCGTAGATGAATTTCTGTTTTGATTTTTTAAGATCAGGCGGGATCAGGTTGTCTTTGATGGCATCGGTGTGAATCAAATAATTGACCTTGGCGATGGTGCGAGATACGCTCCATTCCAGTTTTTTCTGGTCAAACTCATCATGTTTTAGGCGTTGGAACTCTTTGAGTAGATACAGCTTGAACTCGGCGCTCACCCAGGAAGCAAATTCAAAGGCAATATCCTGATGTGCAAAGGTGCCGCCATGCCTTCCAGATTTGGTGGTGATACCGATTGCGCCGGTTGTTTCTATCCATTTCCCAGGGGAAAGAACGAAAGAGTTGCTGCCAGCCTCGTACATAAAGCGGTCGAATTCGACCGGTTTAAAATCAGGGTTATGCAGTTGTTCCCATAAGCCAATAAATTCAATAGTTGTGCGGCTTCGTAGCCAGTTTTTAATTATATCAATCGGCTCATTCGGGTTTTTGTAACGGGCAATATCAGTGAGCGAGATGTAATCTTCCTGCTCTTTGCGGGAAATGGTGATTTCGCTCCCTTTGACGCTGATAGTTCTGGTTTTCATCGCCTCCCCTCCACCAGTGCAATTTCATCCGCAGTCAGGTCGTAAAGGGCGTAGACAAGTTGGTCGATTTCGGTTTCGAGAGCAACAATATCGGTTTGCAGATTTTGTAGGGGCGCATTGCATGCGCCCTTGTCGGGATTGCCACCATCTTTGCCATTATCAGAGTCTTTGGTGATGCCAACAAAAGGCGGGCGAATGCCATTCGCCCCTACGATAGTCATTTTCTCCACCAACAAAATCGACGGATACGTCTTCGCATCAAAAATCGGCAGATCGCGGAAATCAAGCACTACCTTTGGCTGAGCCGCAGTTGTCAAAAGTGCGCGGCTGTTCTTACCATACCCCGCCCGCATAAACTTGTTCGGTACGATAAAACAGAGATGCCCCGCCGTTTTCAGCTTCTCTATGCCAAGTTTGAAAAAATAGGTGTACAGATCGGCTGTGCCGCAGAAAAAATCGCCATACTCCCTTTCAAGCTGCGGCTTTTGCGCCTTGATTGTTTCATGGCGGATGAATGGCGGATTGGCAATAACAATATCAAAACCACCCTGCTCAAACACATCCTGAAAAAACAGATTCCAGAGGAAATAGGGGCGCTCCGGCTTTTCTTCCAGTTCCTGCAATTTAACTTTTTTTGTTGCAATAGACTTTAATCCATCTTCCAAAACAACAAGCCTCTGCTCCTCTTTTTTTGCAGGTTTCCAGCCTTTAACAAGCCCAGACTTGCGCGCAATCTCCGCCCGGCGCAACGTCAGTTCATCACTGAATTTTTCTTCCTGAATCTGTAGATTGTAGTCAATATGATCAAGCACAAAACGGTCAATCTTCTTGTGCAACATCTGCTTTTCCAGCGGATTGGTTTCGCCGAAATATCGGTTAATCAACGCAGATATTTCTTTGGCTTTAGCGGAGCTCTCCTTCGTTTGTGAATATTCCAGCAAAGCGCCCGGAAACATCTGCCCTTGCCCCTGCTTTGAAAAAACCTCCACCTTGAAGCCTTTGACTTGCTGGAGATTGTCTAGCGGAATCCCCTCGAACGATTCCAGCAGTGAATCCCCTTGCATGATCTTGTAATCCAGGTTGGGGAGCGGCCGGGGTTCGTCCTCGTCCACAATCAACGAAAGCCAGAAGCGCAGACGGGCGATCTCGACAGCGCCAGCATCAATATCAACACCATAGATAGAATTCTGAATGATTTTGAGTTTGGTTTCTGCCGGGTCAAGGGTCCAGTCGAGTGTCAGCTTAATCCAGTAGATTTCCTGAAGCAGACCTATAGGAAAAGCCCCTGAACCAATGGCAGGGTCACATATTTTCAGAGAATCAAGCAGCTCTTCAATATGCTTGGCATTCTGGCGAACCCAGTTGGTCTTGTCAGTGGCGGAACCGGCGTCCTTGAAACGTACCAGATTGACTATCTCTTGATGTTCACCAAGATGCTGTTGCAGATAATTGATCAGGCTCTGCTGGCACATATACTGGACAATTGCCTTGGGTGTGTAGAAAGCGCCTTTGTCTTTGTTATCTTCCAGCAAGTTCTCGAAGATGTGTCCCAACATCTCAGGGTCAATGCCGACTTCGTGGTCGTCCGGGTCATTCTCGTCAATGGTGAAATTGTACTGACCGAAGAACTCCAGTAACTTTTCAAAAAGAGTGGCAGGGAAATCGAGCTTCTCTACCGGCAATGGCTTGTGGTCGTTTGGCAACTTTTCATGCTCAAACAATCCACCGTTAAGATACGGTACACGAGTGCCGGTAATAGGGAAAATAGCTTGTGGACGGTCTGGCTGATTTAGTGCCTCAAAGAACAGAGGAACCAGCCGAGTAGAGTAGAATTTCTCCCTATTTGGACTTGTCAGAAAGAGATTGCGGACAAAATCCCTGTCTCCATTTATCCAATCTACAGGGGTGGCAGGGCAACCAAGCCAGCCTTTTTTCTGGAGAAAATACAGAAATACGAGCCTTCCCAACAGACGTTTGGCAAAATCACGCACCGGCTTATTGGCTTTGTCCTGTTCTTTTTCATCTGACAGCCTTGGAATGCCGAAGACTTCTTGTGGTGCATCTCCTGATAGCAGGTGATTGACAAAGGTGGCGTAGTGTTCCTTGTATAGATTGAAAAACTCCTTGTTGAGCTTTTCAACCGAGAAGGCATCAACCACATCTGCGAGTGTAGTGCGTGCTTTCTTTTCACCAAGCTGAAGGAGTCTGCGTGCTGCGGTAGTGCAGGTTTCATGGGGGCCAAGCAGATAGGTAAAACGCTTGGTGGCGGTCTGTCGCTCAACAAACTCCCCATCATCACTGAACTCTGATTCTTTGGCAGTAAAGGTGAAACGGTAGTCGTCATTCTGACCGATGAAAATTACCAGAACACCGTGATTGATCTCCTGGTCAATATGCTTTGCAACGAGATTACGCAATTCAACCCGGTTGCGTGGAATCTTTACCCGGTGACTAAGCGCAATTTCAAATATGGCAAGGTTCTTGTCGTCATTGAGGTGAACATTTCCCAACTGCTGAAAAGATTCAACATCCTGATGATCACAGACAATACTTGTAGGATGTGCGAAGATCGAGACCTGAGGGAAGACCTCACGAAGTATGCCTTGCCAGTCTGTACGATTATATGGCCGCTGGAGCAGTTGTTTCAGTTCGGTAATGGTCATGAAGAGAATGACTCCGATATGATGATTTCAGGTCTGAGTTCGCCAGTTGCTTTTATTGCAATGGTGGGCTGCTCTGAATCTTCAAATTCGTTTTCGAGAGGATAGCGGTTCAGGATTTCCATGAGTTTTTCCAGAAGAGCAACTGCTGTCACCGGCGTTTTTTTCTGGCTCTTGGCAAGTTCATTGATCCCACGTTGGAGTTGCGCAAAGCGGGCCATCTTGACGGCGTGCTTTGCAGTGCGTATCCGCCGTTTTTCATTATCGCTGACAAATGGTAGTTTGAGAAACCCATCAAGGTATGACAGAGCTTTTCGCTCGTTGGGGCCTTGGGTAGTATCCACAACTTTGTGCTGGACTGCCTCCGCATGGAGCTTACCGGCAAAGTCATCCAATGCCAGATTAACGTGATCGTGATGTTTTTCATGTAATGGTAAAGCAGGCTCATCAACTGCGGCCTGATAAATACGTGCTGTTTCTACAAAGCTCAACTCTTCAATTTCGTTGTCAGGCCCGATTTGATAAAATGAATCACGCTTCAGGTTCCTGATAAAGGTGACTGTTTTTGAATCAAGGGTCGCCTGTTTACGCCCAGTACGCGCCCGTAACGGCAGATTCCTTATGCGCCTGAATTTTTCAGGGTTGTCAGCTTTGAACTTGCGTAGTTCCATCAAGAAAGCAAGCCGTTCGTCCTTTTCTTCTTGAATATCCTTGTCAAACATACCGAACGATTCGAATTCTTCATCCTCTGAATATATCTGGCTGTCCTCTCCTAAAGCAGAATGGAAAGCCTGGAGTTTCATAAGAGCTTTTTTGTGCAGGTCAATATCGTTGTCAACCTTGGCGGTGGGGAAGAAGTTATAAACATGGATTTTAGATGCCGTTGTTCCGATTCGATTCACTCGGCCAATACGTTGCATCAGTCTGGTTGAGTTCCAGGGGGTATCATAGTTGATGATGACATTTGAACGGTGGAGATTGACACCTTCGGCAAGAACTTCTGTAGAAATGATGATGTTGAACTCGCTGGATTGCTGGTCGAGAGGAATATTGGCATCAAAATTAGCACGCACGGTTGGCATCTGCTCGTTACGATTTCCCGAGTCAATACACAACACTTTATCGTACCCATGAACTTGCAACTGCTGTTTGATATGGTCGGTTGTATCCTTTGCTTCAGAAAAAACTACCAATTTCCCGCCGTGATTGATTTTACTATCAAACAATTCTGTTTTGATATACGCAAGAAACTCGTCAAATTTAGGATCATTTTTAACCCTGACCCACTGTTTGCACAAATGGTCAAGCGCTTCATGATCAGCTTGCAGGCCATCCAGGTATCCATTCTCAAAATCTTCTGGTGTGCATATTTCTATGGTTGGGTCAGTGGCCTGTTTCTCAGAGATCAATGCGATAAGCTCATCCTCACGCCCTTCGAGGATAAAACTGGAAACGTTGAGATTGGGCGCAATATAGATTGTCCCATTATCGAACATACTCAACATTGCCCCGGTGGTGTTTTTAAATCGCAGCAATGATTCCTTGAATGCGTGAAAGCTTGAGTCCAGACGCTTGACCAGCAGTGTCTTCATAATGTTGGCAAGTTGTGAGGAAATCCGGTCTGCGTTTTGATACTTATGTTTCTTTTCAGGCTTCAAAAAACCAATTGCCCGGTATCGGTTATAAGTTAAGCCCTTTTTGAGGGCATTGATAGTCTGGTCGTAGAGTAAATCAAGGTCTGGTTCAAGCTGATAGAGTATTTTTTTCGGTATCTCCACTTTGGGAAAGACAATGTTCTGCTCCAGGAGATCGTTTTTGTACTCATCATGCTCCATCAGGTCTGAGCGAGTGCGGCGTATGGTCAAATGTGAAAAGACCTTGGTGCGGATTATCTCGTAAATATTTTTGACCTCATTACGAGCAGCAGAAGTATCAGGATTCCGTAAAGCGGTTTCGTATTCCTTTATGCGGCTGGCGAAGAATCGCTGAAGGTTGCCGATCTCAAGAGTTGAATCTTTGCCATCCTGAAAGAGGAAAATAAGATTGCGAATATCGGCAGGACGGTTATTTAGTGGCGTTGCTGAAACAAGAATAACCTTCTTTTTGGCCAGGGTACCATCAGTCAACCGGTGCTTGGTCGGCGCCTTACAGATCCGCTGAAGCTGATCATAAATCTCAGCGGTGTCATTACGGAATTTGTGGGCTTCGTCCACGATTATAAGGTCATACTTCTCAGGATGCTTTACCTTGTGCAAGCTGCCATTGGTAACAATCTCAGCCGTCTTCAGCTCAAACTTGTCAATTGCCTGTTGCCAGCTTTCTTTCAGCGTCGGTGGAACTATAATAAGAATACGTGACAGATATGACGGGAAGTCATTCTGGAAGAAGAATTTCTTGGCAATGAGTGTGGCGATGATTGTTTTTCCAAGACCTACAACATCGGCCAGGAAAAAACCATTGTGTTTTTGCAAGAGATCGTACCCTAACTTGACTGCGTCAACCTGATACGACAGGCGCATAAATCCATGAGGAAGATCGGTTATGGCATTAGGGTCAAACTCTACAGCGGAGCCAAAGTATTCCGTCAGGAATTTGATATAAAGTTCAAATGGCGTAAGATCGGAGCGAAGATATGAGTGTTTCTGAACCGTTGAAACGTCTTTCGGAAGAATGGATACAGCTTCATCCCAAAGGGTTTCAAACTCACTGGTTGCAAACTGGACATCTTCGTATGAGTTCAACAGTACATTGAATTCGTAATTCCTCTGTATTTCTTTTGTACCGAGACCGGCATCGGTTAGATTTGATGATCCAGTAATGACTGCACCGGCTTTATGCTCATTATAACCAGCGGGTCTGAAAATATAAATCTTAGCGTGTAATCGCTTTGACGGATGGGCGCGAATCTCCAACTTTTTAGAAACCACATCTTCTACAAACTGAATGATTCCTTGTTCGACTTCTCTGGTGTAGCGCGCTTCCTGAATGTCGTCACGCAGTGCTTTTCGGAACTCCTCAACCGCCCGATCTGAGTCCGGGTGAAACAGTAAGCCTTGTTTGTGGTAGTCAGAAATAATAGTGTCAACATTGATTCCGACCAGAATACGAATATTTGGAACATCTTGCAGGAACGGACGTATTGAAAAATAGCCTGAAGCCCGCAGAAAACCGACCAATGCGTCGAAGTTTGCTATGTCCTTGTTGTTCTCGAAAATCCCCTTGAACTTGTTGAGTAGGGTATTATTACCGGAATTTGTGAAGAAACGAGTGGACATAAATGAAAATCCTCACCTTGGCTGTAAGCGCAACACAATATGTAACCATCATTCTCAAGAATAAATTGAATATCACTACCAGAAATCATCGTAAATTGCTACTGGGGACGCTTAGAAGGGCGATTTGACTATCTCAACACTTTAAATGAAATCTAAAATCGCCTCACGCAAAGGTGCAAAGAGAGACAAGTCTTAAACCATTTGGGGGCTTTTATGAAATCAGGACTATTTCTGAGAAATCCCTCTGAACGGGTCGATAATTGTTAGTTTCCCTTCGATTACCTGCCCATGTTGCATGTCCTCTGTGTAGAGGGCGCTGATAATATCCTTCCCGGCAATATTACCGCTGAATCCTTTTTGAAAGATCTTGCTACGGTAAACGCAATCCACAGGAAAATGATTATTGCCGAAACAGCAAAGGGAGGAAGCCCTTTTCGCGGAAGTATCCCATGAATATCCATTATCCCGGATAGGTTGGCGGGAAGATCCGCCCCGATAACCGAGGAGGCAACGCAAAGAGAATATGCCATGAGAGATGGAAGCAGTATCATGCAAACCCTCATCTCTTGCGCCTGCTAAAGAACTGCATCAGTGGATGAAGAGGCGATATCCGTGTGCCCAGTTCCAGGAAGTCGGCGCCCGACGAAACAATACAATCCTTACGATGAGCCCGCCTCCCAGCAGCCATCTGCCTATAGTTGTGACGTACAGACGGACTCCCGGAATCGATCATTGAATACAAGCCTGTTTCCGGGTCAATCACCCGCAGAAGTCCGGCTGCCGGAAGTTCATGCTCAGCCGGGTCACTTACGGAAACCGCAACAACATCGTGTCGTGCGGCAACAGCCGCCAACTCCCTGACCGGCGCCGGATCGATGAAATCGGAGAAGATACATATCAGGGCGCTCCCTTTTGCAACCCGACGCAGGTGATCAATCGCCGCGACAAAACCGGATTCATGTTCTCCGCCTGACGCCGGGGTCATGGCATCGCTGATCAGACGTAATGTTTGACGTTTACCTTTGCCGGGAGGCAGATAGCGGAGCTCGCCGTCGCCAAAGGTGAGCAGCGCAATTCTGTCGTGAGAACGAAGTGCGGCAAATGAAAGAAGCGCACAGGCTTCCGTGGCTACCTGAAGTTTGGTAGACCTGATTGTGCCGAAAGCCATCGATGGTGAACGGTCCAGGAGCATTATGAGGGTAAGTTCACGCTCCTCCACAAATCGCTTGATAAAGGGTCGCCCTTGGCGGGCCGTAACGTTCCAGTCGATGGACCTGACGTCATCACCTGCCTGATATTCCCGGACTTCATCGAATTCAATACCTCGTCCACGGAACGCGCTACGGTATTCTCCTGCAAAAATGGTGGTGACAAGACGGGAGGCTGTAATCTGAAGACGACGTACCGATTGATTACCTATAGCCAATGGAGAGGATTCTTGTCCCGTCATGCTTAGGGTACCCTGACTGATGCAAGTATCCCGGCGATTAGTTGGTCAGTTGATACGCCATCTACATCCGCCTCGTAGGTGGTTATAATCCTGTGGCGGAGAATATCCGGTGAAATATCCTTTATATCCTGAGGGACCACATAAGCGCGACCGCGGATGAACGCCAGGGCACGGGAGGCGATCGCCAGATAGATACTCGCCCGTGGCGACGCCCCGAATTCTATATAACGGGCAATCCGCTCAAGTCCGCAGCGGGAAGGGGTACGGGTGGCAAACACGATGTCCAGGATGTACTGCTCGATCTTCTCGTCAAGGTAGATTGAATCAATGACCGACCTCATACGCAGGATGTCTGAAGGATGGATCAGCGCTTCGATTTCAGCGGCAGGGGAAGTATGGGCGGAACGACGGATGATTTCCCGCTCTTCATCCCACGACGGATAGGTAATGGATATTTTCATCATGAAACGATCCATCTGAGCTTCAGGCAGAGGATAGGTTCCTTCCTGCTCGATGGGATTCTGGGTGGCCATGACCATGAACAATCCTTCAAGTATATGTGTAGACTCGCCAATAGTTACCTGGCGTTCCTCCATAGCCTCAAGCATTGCGCTGTGCACCTTTGCCGGTGCACGATTCACCTCGTCCGCCAGGATTATGTTCGCAAAGATCGGCCCTTTCTTGGTAGTGAATACACCTTCGCGAGGGTTGTAAATGAGAGTGCCGACCAGATCGGTCGGGAGAAGATCAGGAGTAAACTGGATGCGTTGGAAACGGGCATCTATTAATCCTGCCAGAGTCTTGACTGCTGTAGTCTTTGCCAGGCCTGGCACACCTTCGATCAGAACATGGCCATTTGCAAGGAGAGCGATAAGAATTCGCTCTACGAGATGACGTTGGCCGACAATCACATTTTCTACCGAAGCAAGTATTTTCCTGATGAACTCCCCTTCAGCCTGAACCTTCTCTGTCAACACGTTAATGTCATTAATCAATTATATCTCCGTAAACGAGTTTTCATTATTTATTACATCAACTTTCTACTGAAGTACAGAGCTCGGTAAGATTTTCTGACCCCAGAGATTTTCTTGTTTCAATAAAGTGAACATAGACCCTTTCGGTGTTTCGGTATGACCGCCTCCAACGTTATCAGCAACGAAAATGCCTATCAGCATGGGCAAATTTGATGTACATTGCAGGGCAAATTTAGCTCACTGGAGAAAGCCTGAAGAAAATGCGTGGAATGCAAAAACATGTCACCATAAACCAAGAGCGGCAACTTCCTCTATTTGCTGTATATTCGTCTATGATGGGTTGTAACCAGCGGTAAATAATGAATAATTTTCAGGACTGTTAATGCCTGCTCTGCACTGGATTGGAAAAGATAAGGTTGTTAAGCACCACCACGAGGTTCCGTTTAAGATCCTACAGCGAGAGTACGTGCATACGGCGCCTGAAGGATCACCGGTAAACTCTATCGGTAACAGGATTATTCATGGTGATAATCTGGAGGCGCTGAAGGCTTTACTGCCGGAGTATGAGGGGCGGGTGAAGTGCATCTATATCGATCCACCGTATAACACAGGTAATGAAGGATGGGTCTACAACGATAACGTTAACGAGCCCCGGATTCAGAAGTGGTTGCATCAGGTAGTCGGTAAGGAAGGTGAAGACCTCACACGCCATGATAAATGGCTCTGTATGATGTATCCGAGGTTGAAGTTGTTGCATAGACTGTTAGCGAATGATGGTGTTATTTTTGTCAGTATTGATGAAAACGAGCATCGATACTTTGAGTTATTGATAGAAGAGATATTTGGTTCAGTTAATAAGATTGAGACATTCATTTGGAAGAAAAGCTATGGCGGGGGAGCAAAGTCTAAGCATATTGTAAACCTTCATGAATTTATAGTTTGCTTTGCGAAAAACAAGGATTCTGTCGGTGCATTGGATCTTCCTCCAGACGAAAAAGCTCTCAAATATTACAAGTACAAAGATGAAAAATTTGCTGAACGTGGACCTTATAGGTTTCAACCTCTAGCCACTAACAGTATGGATGAACGTCCGAATCTTCGTTATCCAATCACTTTTGAGGGTGAAGATATTTGGCCTGAAAAACAGTGGCAATGGTCTAGAGACAGAGTAGAAACTGCACAAAATAACAACGAACTGGCATTCACTCAAAAAAGCGGCAAATGGACAGTCTCGTATAAACAATACCTCAAATCTACTAATGGTAATGAACGGCGGTCAAAAGCGTATTCAATAATTGATGGAATTTACACACAACAAGGAACAAATGAAATCAAGGCCATGTTCGGAGATGGGAAAATTTTTTCATTCCCCAAACCAAGTTACCTGATAACTTATTTACTTCAACTGGTAACCGACCAAAACGCACTAGTTCTCGATTCATTTGGAGGGTCTGGCACCACCGCCCACGCTGTATTGAAACTTAATGCTCAAGATGGCGGCAATCGCAAGTTCATTTTAACTGAGATGATGGATTATGCAGAGACTATAACCGCAGAGCGTGTCAGACGTGTTATGGGTAGCTATGGTGAAGAGGCCAAAGCTGTTGCCGGTCTTGGCGGTAGCTTTGAATATTATACGATTGGCGCAGCTCTCTTTGATGAAGATGGCAATCTGAATGAAGCGGTACCGGTAGATGAGATCAGGCGTTATGTAGCGTACAGCGAGGGGATTGAATGCCGGTCTGATCGACAGACGCTACTTGGTATATCATCTGACGCTGCCTATTTCTTTCACTACGAGCCAGATCAAGCACAACGCTGGACTACGAATATTTAGCAACCCTGACATTTCCTGATAACAAAAAGCCTGCAACGCTGGTTATCTACGCTGATAATTGTCTGCTTTCTACAGATCAGTTAAAAAAGCATGGTATCATCTTCAAGAAGATCCCTCGTGATGTTACAAGGTTTTAGTAAGTTAGAAGTTATTTTCTGCGTTCTCTCGCAGAAGATAACTTCGTTAACGCACTTATCCTGCTTCACCGGGTTAGGGAGGACTTATGGCTACTGTAAACTTGAAACAACAAAAATATGGCGAGCTGATCGCTCCTGAAACAATTGACGGAGTTGCAAAGGCCATTGCTGAAAATTTCCATCCAGAAAAAATTATCCTGTTTGGTTCTTACGCTACCGGTACGCCTACTCCTGATAGTGACCTGGATTTTTTGGTGGTAATGGAGTCGGACGAGCCGTCACGAAAGCGTTCAATCCCTATGCGTATGATGTTTCGACCATTTCCTTGTCCCATGGATATTCTGGTGTTCACTCCTGAAGAAGTCAATAAATGGAATGGAACTACTAATCATATAATAACAGAGGCATTTTTAGAGGGGAGGGTTATCTATGAAGCTGGAACATGAATGGTCGCTCAAGTTTTTGCAGAAAGCGGAGCATGACCTTGGTGTTGCTCGCTTACAGGCCAAGCTTCAAGAAAATCGATAACCGATTCTCTGATAAAAACATCAATGATTTCAGGTATCGGATATTTTTCTGCAAAATGTAGTGCCATGAAATATATCTAGAGCTTGATTTTTCTCTTTCCGGCTGGTACCTTTCCCGACATGTATATACGACAAACAAAAACAAGTAATTCCGCTTCAGGTGAATCTTATCTAACATATCGCCTCGTTGCCTCTGTCCGCATAGGAAAACAGGTGCGCCAATGTACACGGCTGAACCTGGGACGGCATTTCCCGTTGCCCAAGGTTGAGTGGCCGGTGTTGTGTACACGGCTGGAATCGCTTTTATCCGGGCAACGAGAGTTGACACCGGTAGCAGTAGCTCCGCACATTGAGGCACTAGCTCAGAGGTATTATGCTCAGTTGGTGACGCGTAAATCTGAGGCAACCACCCCGGATGCTGAAACATCAGATAATTCGGCTGGTTCTGACTATCAAGAGGTTGATGTCCTGTCACTGGAGCTTGTTCAACCCCGTTCAGTAGGGGTGGAACATGCCGGTCTCCAGGCGCTGACCAAATTGGGGCTGCCAGAGATTCTGGAGCGGGTGGGATTAAACGGTATCCAGCGTTCTTGCGCTCTGGGGAGTATTATCGGCAGGATGGCTTTGCCTGGGAGTGAGCTGTCAACCTGGCACTGGTTACGCGAGCGGAGTTCTCTGGGGGAGCTTCTGGAGGTGGACTTTGAGGGAGTGGCGCTATCGCAGCTCTACCGTGCCTCCGATCTACTGGTACGACACCGTGAAACCATTGAGCAGCAACTCTTTGGCCGAATCACAGAACTGTTTACTCTCCCCACTACGGTTACTCTGTATGATCTCACGAACAGCTATTTCGAGGGAGAAATGGCAGGTAATCGCCAGGCGAAGCGTGGTCGTTCCAAGGAGAAACGTACTGACTGCCCATTGGTCACGCTTGGGTTAGTTCTTGATGGTAGCGGCTTTATTCGCCGGTCGCGGGTATTTGACGGTAATGTCTCTGAGGGCACGACTCTGGAAGGCATGCTTACCGGGTTGAACGCACCCGCAGAGGCAGTGGTGATTATGGATCGGGGCATTGCCACAGAAGCCAACATTGCCTGGTTGGTGGCGCAACACTACCGCTATCTGGTGGTCAATCGTGAACAGAGCCACCAGTTTGACGACAATCAACCGGTCGTGACGACCACAACGGCATCCGACGAGATTATCCGAATGCAACGAGTTCTCTCTGAAGACGGCAAAGAGGTACGGCTCTATTGCCATTCGGAGAAGCGAGCCGAAAAGGAAGAGGCCATTTCCGGGCGCTTCATGGAACGTTTTGAAGAAGGTTTGACCAAACTGGCAGACTGTCTGACAAAACCACGCGGTGAGAAGCGCTATGAGAAACTGGCGGAGAGAATAAGACGACTCAAGGAGCGCTGTCACGGTATTGGTCAACACTACACCATCACTTTGACACCTGATGAAAGCGGCACGAAGGCAAGCGCCCTGACGTGGGAGAAAACACCGGTAAGCGGTACTATGGTAACTCATCCTGGTGTGTACTGCCTGCGCAGCAACGAAACCGGTTGGGATGAAACGACGCTGTGGCAGACCTATACCATGCTGACTGATTTGGAAGCGGTCTTTCGTAGTTTGAAATCAGAGTTAGGTCTGCGACCGATATATCACCAGACAGCACAAAGAACGGAAGGGCATCTGTTTATCACTGTCCTTGCCTATCAGGCGGTACAGGTACTGCGGAAGCAACTAAAGGAGCGCAACCAGGGTAGCAGTTGGCAGAGATTACGGGAGATTCTGTCCGTTCAGCAACGGGTAACAGCCACATTCCAGAAGCGTAACGGTAATACATTGCATATACGTAAAGCTACCGTGGCCGAAGGCAAGCTGAAAGAAATCTACGGCATCTTAAAAATATCCGCTACCCCGG